>VGTJ01000027.1 GCA_016874775.1 Deltaproteobacteria bacterium | reverse complement strand
GTCGCCCGCGTTCATCCAGCTCTTCGACCAGACTTCGATACTTAGACCGAAGCCAGCACACAATGGTCTCGTCTCTCATCCCTGCTCTTGTGCAGAGGCTCTCCACTCCGGTCAATCACTATTGCGGTAAGTTGTTTCCTGCCACCGCCTTACGTGCTCTATGGGCATCGTGGCATTGCCTACATGATCGCACGCGGAACGCCGATCGCAGCCATTCTTGCTGACGTTGCCGGAAAGCAAGGCGGAACCAACAACGGTAAAGGTGGTGTCATGCATGTGGTTGATGTTCCGCGCGGCGTCCTGGGTGAAAGTGGCACGCTTGGCGGTGGTTTTGTCATCTCGGTTGGTGTCGGCATGGCGTTGAAGCGCAAGATGCCGGGACGAGTGGTGACGTACTTCTTTGGTGATGGGACATCCAATCGTGGCACCTTCCATGAGTCCCTCAATTGGGCGACCGTGCAGAAACTGCCGTGCATCTATTTTTGCGAGAACAATGGCTTTGCCGTGTCGATGCCGACGGGTCGCTCAACTTCAGTGGAAAACATTGCTGATCGGGCTGCGGGGTATGGTGTTCCTGGCGTGGTCGTTGATGGTACTGATCCAGTCGCAGTGTACGAAGTGATGCAAAAGGCCGTCGAGCGTGCTCGTGCTGGGCAAGGCCCGACGCTGATCGAAGCGAAAGTCACACGCCTGATGGGTCACTATGTGGCTGACCAACAACAGTATCGCTCAGACGCAGCCACGGTCCTAACCGCCAAAGACCCACTGCCCAAATTTCAAGACACGCTACTGAAAGCCGGTGTTTTGACTGATGCACTGGTGAAACAGATTGAAGAAGATACGCAACGACAGATTGAGGCTGCAGTAGCGACGGTCAAAGCTGCCCCACCGATCGTGCCGGAGGCGGCGTTGCAGGACTTGTATGCCTAGGAACAGGCTCTGGGCTCTGGGAGTTGGGCTCTAGAAATGGAAAGAAATCTGGAGAGGGCTGTAATCAAGAGCTTTCGGGATTTGCGAGTTTGGCAGGCTGCGATCGATTCGGTGGAGAAAATTTGTCTACTGACCCGAGGATTCCCTAAGCATGAAGTATACGGCCTTGCCAGTCAAATGCAGCGTGCTGCAGTGTCAATTCCTTCAAATATCGCGGAGGGACAGACGCGAGGATATACGAAGGAATATATGCACCATGTCTCGATCGCTCGTTCTTCTCTGGCTGAACTTGAAACGCAACTTGAGATCACACTCCGACTCAAGTACTGCTCCGCAGAATAACATCATGATCTTGTTAAGCAGACGGACTCGCTAGGTAAGCAGCTCTCTACTCTGAGGATTGCGTTGTCAAAATACCCC
Organism: Deltaproteobacteria bacterium; assembly: GCA_016874775.1. NCBI lineage: Bacteria > Pseudomonadati > Myxococcota > Myxococcia > Deltaproteobacteria bacterium. The sequence goes on along the minus strand of VGTJ01000027.1, from coordinate 40,598 downwards.
GAATCCTAGAGCCCAGAGCCTAAAGCCAAACTTGATGTGCATAAAGCTCAGACACTAAATCGGACCATGAAAGATTGGTACACTCGCGCTGTCACCCTGAGTGCAACGAAGGGTCTCTCGGAGGGATTCTTCGCTGTGCTCAGAATGACTCGCTTTGGCGTCTGGAGTGTAACGTGTACGAATGTTCTCAGGTCTGATTTAGTTTCCAATTGGTAATTTCAAGGAAAGACATATGCCAACGATAACCTACAGCAAAGCAATCAACCAAGCCCTTGAAGAAGAAATGCGCCGTGATCAAGATGTGATCCTCTACGGTCAAGACGTCGCCGTGTGGGGTGGAATCTTCAAAGTCACGGAAGGGCTATTGGAGAAGTTCGGGTCAGACCGGGTCTTTGATACGCCAATCTCTGATAACGTCCTGGTCGGTGCTGGAGTTGGGGCCGCGACGATGGGACTCCGACCAGTTGTCGAATTGCAATTTGCTGATTTTATTTTCACTGCTGGTGATGAAGTATTTTTCAAAGCGGGGATGTGGCGGTTTATGCACGGTGGCGCCTTTAACGTACCGCTTGTTGTTCGTTGCCCTTCCGGCGGGTCTGGTTTCGGACCAGAGCATTCTGCATGCCCTGAAGCGTTCGTCATGCACGCGCCTGGGTTGCTGTGTGCCGTGCCTTCGACCCCTGAAGATGCGAAAGGATTGCTGAAAGCTGCGATCCGTTCGGATAACCCGGTGATGTATTTTGAGCACAAGTTGCTCTATGCCATGCGCGGCGAAGTCCCGGACGGTGAGTACACCACGCCGTTTGGTAAAGCCGTCGTTCGCCGTGAGGGCGATGCCGTCACGATCGTTGCCTGGCAAGAGATGTTGCGACGATCGCTGAAAGCAGCAGAACAACTCAGCAAAGAAGGCATTGAAGTGGAGATCGTTGATCCGCGGACCCTCAATCCGTTCGACAAGGACACGATCATTGAGTCAGTGAAGAAGACTGGTGCATGCCTGGTGGTGGAAGAAGCCTATCGCACGCTTGGTGTCGGTGCAGAAATTGGGGCGATATTAGCCGAACATGCCCTCCCTTACCTCGATAAGCCGTTCAAACGACTGGCGATTCCCGACGTGCCGCTCCCGACAGCGCAGCAACTGGTCGATCATATCGTTCCTTCGGTTGATTCTATCTATAAGGCGGTAAAAGACATTGTCGGCTGAAACGAACACTACGACGAACACTCCAGTGTTGATGCCGAAACTCGGTCAAGCCATGACCGAAGGGACGGTGCAACAATGGCATCGCAAAGACGGTGAGCGGATCGAGCACGGGCAGTTGCTACTCACCATCGAGACGGATAAAGCCACCTTCGAGATCGAAGCCCCTGCGAGTGGGGTTCTCCACATTCTTGTTGCTGAATGACAAGAAGTGCGTGTCGGGACCGTTATCGGTGAAATCGGTGATGCTGCCATTGGCGCTCAAGCCGTGACAGTTGCGCCATCAGCCCCGACTCCATCAATGGCAGGGAAAACCGCAACGCGAAGTAAGAAAGTGCTTGCCTCGCCGAAGGCGAAACAACTTGCGGCTGAGCGCGGGATCGACCTTGCAACCGTGACTGCTTCGAGTGCCGATGGCGTCATTTCTGCGGTCGATGTTGAGAAAGCGATCGCCGCTAAAGGAACGACCCCAGCCGTGGTTGTTGAGGCGGTAGGTCGCTCTGTTCGCGAACGTCGCGCACTGACAGGCATTCGTAAAACCACAGCTCGCCGCACCCAAGAAAGTTGGCAGACTATCCCGCATATCGTGCAGATGGTCGATGTCGATGCGACCACACTGCTTGCGACCCGCGCCCAGCTGAAAGCAGAGATTGCCTCGTTGACTCTCAATGACCTCATACTGCAGGCAGCGGCCCGGGTGATGGCTGAGCATGCAGAGCTAAATGCAACCGTCGAGGGCGACACCCTCGTGTTGTACGATGGTATCGATATTGGCTTTGCCGCGGATACGCCGCGTGGGTTAGTCGTGCCAGTCGTTCGCCATGCTGACAAACTGACTGTGAAGGAGCTAGCGGCTGAAAGCGCACGATTGATCGAGGCCGCGCGCAATGGCCGACTCGGAGCGGATGATATCGGCAACGCGAGTCTCACGGTTTCTAACCTTGGCATGTTTGGTATTCGTTTCGGCATGCCCGTGATTAACCTCGGTGAATCCATTCTCGTCTTTGTTGGTGCGGTGGAAGATCGTGCAGTTATCGATCATGGACAGGTTGTTGTCCGTTCGATGATGACACTCAGCATAGCGTATGATCATCGTGTCACAGATGGGGTGGGGGCGGCTGGGTTCACGCAACACCTCAAACAACGGTTAGAGTCTAGTGAAGAGTCCAAAGTCCAAGGTCCAAAGTCCAAAGTTGAGGACAGTCCAGAGTCCGGAGTCCAGAGTCCAGAGTCCAAAGGTAAGGACAGTCCAGAGTCCAGAGTCCAGGGTCCAGGGTCTCCGAATACCGGCCCCCACGAGAAACGTGAAATCTGTACGGTCTCTGATGGCAGTGGCTATACCGTTCAAGTCCAGAGCCTCAGCCACTCATGGTCGCTTGATGAGCCCAGCAGTGATGGGGGAAACGATACGGGTCCAGACCCGGTGTCGGCATTTCTTGGCGCATTGTTGTCGTGCATGACAATCTCATTCAAAGCCGCGGCACGACGGCGTAAGGTGACAGTCGAGCGGATAACTGGACGAGTACAGTCGAATCCGCAAGGGCAGGTGAAGGCTATTGCCCTGACCCTTGAGGTGTGGAGTCCTGACCCTGAAGGCCACGTGCATGCGTTGTTAGATGTCGCGAAACGCGGTTGTTATGTAAGCGGCGTACTGAAGCCAGAGATTGAATTGGCGCTCAAATTAGTTGTTCATCCGCCCGTCAGGTAAGCATTTAATACCTACGGCTAAATCCGGATAGTCACTCTTGATAAGGAGTGACTCTGCGTACTTTCTACTCTTGCTGTTCTTTCTTCGTCTTCAGACACGAAGGCCGAACTTCGTCCGCGTGTGGCTGCACCTGAGCAGAAGACGCAATTCGTCCTGTCCTCGTTACTCTTATCTAAATCGGACCATGAAAGATTGGTACACGAGTGCTGTCACCCTGAGTGCAACGAAGAGTCTCTCAGAGAGATTCTTTGCTGCGCCGCGACTCAGAATGACAGGGCGCTCAGATTCGGAAACGCTACCATCAAAAAAGATGTGGTCTTACTTCGCAAGCGCGTTCCTCAATGAGCTTGCGGCATCTTGCACGGCTTTTTCTGCGGGCTCTACCACCTTGGCCATGCCCATATAGCCGTGAATAAGTCCTTCCTGACATTTGTATTCAACGGGAATACCTGCATCACGGAGTTTCCTCGCGTAATCTGCGCCTTCGTCACGCAGCGGATCGAACTCAGCCGTAAAGATGGCTGCGGGTGCCAAGCTTTGCAAGCGTTTTGCTCGCAATGGAGAAGCAAGCGGGTTCTCGCCATCTGCACTATTACGCAAGTAGTGATTCCAGAACCAGCGCATCATCTCGGTGGTAAGAAAATAGCCTTCCCCATTCTCTCGGCACGACGGCGTATTGCAAGCGTAATCAGTGACCGGATACAGCAGCAGTTGCAATGCAATTGATGGTGCACCGCGCTCTTGCGCCATCAAGGCAACGGCTGCAGCAAGATTTGCCCCTGCGCTTTCGCCACCAATGGCGAGTCGAGATGGGTCGCCGTGGATTGATGAGGCATTGAGCGCCGTCCAGGTTGTTGCCGCGTAGCAATCTTCCGGGGCAGCGGGGAACTTGTGTTCAGGGGCGAGGCGGTAATCAACTGAAACCGTGATACAACCGGCTTGGTTCGTCAGCGAACGGCATGAGGCATCGACAGTCTCAATGCTCCCTACGACCCACCCGCCACCGTGAAAATAGACGAGCAGCGGAAACGGACCGCGTCCATTTGGCGTGTAAATACGAATGGGAATATCACCAGCTGGCCCTTTGATCGTACGGTCTTCGACTTTACCGACTGGTTCAACATCACCTTTGTTCGCACGCATGGCGAGAATCTGTTCACGTGCCTTTTCCGGCGTAAGGTGATGCATCGGCGGTCCGGCCTTAGTCATGAGATCAAGAACAGTTTTGACTTGTGGATGTAATGGCATGGGTCCTCCTAAGGGATAGGGTACTGGTTACAGGGTTCAGGGAAAACAATGACTGAGGGCGTGTCCATTTTTGACTGTCCCCTGTCCCTTGTAACCTATTTCAGAAATTCACGTACAAGGCCAACAAACTGTGCGGTTTTTTCGAGATGCGGATTGTGTCCACATTGTGATAGCACTTCGAGTCGCGCGCCACGAATCGCTTGTTGGTACTGTTCGCCGCACTCAAGCGGAATGATGCGATCGTCTTTTCCCCAGATGACCAACGTGGGAACCCGTAGCCGTGGTAACAAATGGGGGAGGCTGCGATTAAACATATACGGTTTCCAGCAATAGCGGATCGTATTCTCCTGGTTCTGGACGACGATCTCACGTTCTTCACGCGACGGTTTACGCCCAAACAATTCCTCGTACTCAGGAATCGTTTTGAGATCGAAAAACGCCATCTGGCGCGTGCTATCTTGTCCATGCAGAAAAATATCGGTGATCTCTCCCTTGTGTGGTTGAATACCAGCAGCAGCAGCCAGCACCAGGCGATCGACAATCTGCGGGCAGCTTACTGCCATTTCTGCTGCGAGCCAGCCGCCTATCGAATGGCCAAGCAGCGAGACTTTTGGTAAATCGAGTTCTTGTAAGAACCAGAGAGTAAAACGTGTTAAGTCAGAAAAACTCTCCAGCCACTCCGGGCGTCGTGACTGGTCGAAACCTGGAAGGCTTGGCGCATACACCGTGAAGTGTTCAGCCAGCTGACGATGGTACGCACGCCAGTCGAGACTGCCTTCTACACCGTGCAAGATCACTAACGGTTGTCCTTGCCCAGCTTTTCGTAACTGAATTTTTGTTCCAGCTACGTCAATAAATTGTTCCTGTGGTTCAGTTGGCATAAGTCACCTTTTGTAGAAAATGGGGCTAGGGACTGGTTTTTCTTTTTCCCACAAGCCCCAAGTCCCAATTCCCTAGCCCCAAAGCATAGACTTTAGACTTTGGACTTTAGACTTATTTTTACGGTGCCACTTCAAATGGCCCAGGCAGCCCGAGCTCTTTACCCATGTCTTTCATTGCTGGCAACACTTCTTGTTCCATGAGCTGCAAACAGCGCATGGTATCTTTGTGACTGATCGTGCCGTCGTTGGTCCAGACCCCAAGAATGCCAGGGCGAAGGGTAGACAGCATCTGTCGCACTTTTTTGACAACCGTCTTTGGGCTACCGACAATGACACGATTACTTTCGACGACTTTTTCCCATCCAGCGGCATCGATACCACCGTACAGGGGATCCGGTTTCAAGGCATGTTTATATTGTTCGAGTAGTCGCTTCACCCCTTCACGTGAGTTGTACCCCGGAGGAGCCATGAAATCGCCCGGCATTGGTACACGCCCGACTCCCGCATTGCCGACCAAAAATCCTTCGCCGACTTCGTATGCCTTCTCGTCGGTATCTTGCACATGAATACGCACGAGATACCCGAAGTTCTGTGGCCCTGGCTCATAGCCGACTTCGCGCGCGGCTTGGGCATAGATCGACATCAGATCAACTGTCACCTGCGGATCGGTTTCGAGATAAATATACGGGTAGTGATGTTGTGCGCACCACACCAGTGTTTCTGGACTGCCGATCCCAGGAATCCAGACCGGTGGATGTGGTTTCTGCAGTGGACGCTCGAATGGATTGACCACACGAAAATGATAATGTTTGCCTTCCCAACGGAAGGGGCCTGGCGTGGTCCACGACTTCATAATCAGATCGTGCGCCTCTTCAAAGCGTTCACGATTGTAGACCGGGTTGGTGTTCGTTGCCCAGGTTTCGATTCCTGTGCCACGCACGAAACCAGAGACTAAACGTCCGCGCGAGATCATATCGATCTCAGCCAGCTCTTCGGCGAGGCGCAGGGGGTTATCGAAGATCGGCAGCGGATTCCCAAGCAACACGATCTTGGCTTTTTTGGTCGTGCGCGCGAGAATCGCCGCTTCAAGGTTCATTGCGGCACCAAGACAGGTCGGCGTGTTGTGATGCTCATTGAGCATCAAACCGTCAAAGCCAATCTGATCGGAATACTCATATTCATCGAGATACTCGTTATAGAGATCCGCGCCACGGGCGGGATTAAAATGCTTATTGGGGAAGGTTAGTCGCACCGAGCTACGAAAACTGCTCTGTACATCCTCTGCGGTATAGTCGACATACGCTCGTTCGGTAAAACGCATGAGAAACATGCTGTCTCCCTCCTTTCGACAGAGGACACTATCGCGTCTTGCTGGTAAAGATCAAGAGAAGCAAAATCTGAGCTTCTAGCATGACGCAGCGTGCGCCATGCACACGAACAGCGACAAGGGGGAAGTCGTGCGCTACACGCACGCTACAGAAAATTCAGCACACTGGGGCAACGATAGGCTAGAGAGAGAGCCCCTTCTTCGCCAGTAGCTTTTCCAGCGCGGCCAGCCAGCTCTCATAATACGAGGGAAGGTCCTCCGGAGGTGCGTCCGGCCCAGCGGCTCTTTCTCCTGCGGCAATCTCGGCGATCAAATGATCGCGAAACTCATCCCACTGATAAAATCCCTGCTCCCATAACGACACGGCCATAGCAAATGCCCGTCGTTCCCATGGATCGTGAAAGACCAATTCTCCACTACTGCGTGGAAGTGATGCTTTTCCCGTCATTTCTGCGATGTTGGGATTGGTGACTTGGGTCATAATCGGTGTTCTCCTTGGCGTAGCTTCTCTAGCGCGATATATTTTTCTTGACAACAGAGGTCGTGTCGGTTTAGGAGTATGAGGAAGCTTTTGATCAGGAGTGCGCCTGCCGCGATACTCAGCACTGGGACGCGAGGCGTTCCACCAACAAGGAGGAACAGATGAAGCCATCCCGGACAACAATTGACTACACTGATCTTGTGAAAGAAGACCGCGTGCATGGTCGAGTCTACACTGACCCGGACATCTTTGCCGAAGAAATGGATACCGTTTTCCACCGTGGTTGGGTCTACGTTGGCCACGACAGTGAGATTCCCAATGCAGGCGACTTTCGTCTGCGGAAAATGGGGCAACAGGCGGTCATTATGGTGCGTGATGAAGACGGCAACGTGCAGTTGCTGATGAACCGCTGTCCGCATCGCGCCAATGCTGTCTGTCAGGTTGAACGCGGTAACACCGCCAAGTTCCGCTGTGCCTATCATGGTTGGACGTTCCGCACGAATGGAGAACTCTTAGGGGTCACTTACAAAGATCGCTACGATGAGTCGTTTCGTAAAGAAGATTTCGGGCTGCGTAAAGTTCCGCGCGTAGGTATCTATCGTGGGTTTGTCTTTGGCAGTTTGAGCCCCGTCGGTATCACTCTTGATGAACATCTCGGCAAGCCAGCCAAAGAGCAGATTGATCTCTTTGTCGATCTGTCTCCAACGGGTGAACTCGAGGTGAGTACTGGTGTTCACAAATATGGCTATCGTGCCAACTGGAAGTTTCAAATCGAAAATAGCATGGACGGCTACCATCCGAACTTCGTCCATCAGACCTTCTTCGATAACATCAAACGCAAGACCGGATCTTCGAGTATTACCGGCGTCTTTGCCAGTCAGTCTTTAGCGCAAGCACGCGATCTAGGGAATGGTCACGCGTTGTTAGACTACCGACGCTACAACAAAGAGCACGGCGCGGGCCTTCGTACTGCTCTGCCGACGACGCCTTCAGGGGGCGCGTACCACGAGGCCATGGTTGCACGCTATGGTAACGAGCGTACAGAGGAAATCCTCACCTCTGGTGGGACACATTTATTGGTCTTTCCCAATCTTGTCCTCATCGGCGCGCATATCCGTGTGATTAGTCCCATCAAAATTGATGAGACTGAAGTCTTCCTCTATCCGGCGCGACTGAAGGATGCACCGGAAGACATTAACGTCACGCGCCTGCGTGGGCATGAATCGTTCTATGGCCCGGCAGGTGGTGGCGCGACCGACGACTTGGAGATGTTCGAGCGCAACCAAATGGGCCTGAGCGCGCAGCTCGATCCGTGGCTGTACCTCGGGCGCGGATTGCACAAAGAAGTCGAAGATGTTGACGGAACGCTTGTTGGCCAGGTCACCGATGAAGTCACACAACGAGCGATCTGGAAGCAGTGGAAGAAAGTGATGCTGCAGGGAGTCGAGGCTCCGGCGCGTCGGCGGGCGAATGGAACCGCACGCAGAGTCGCGCAGTGACAAGGGATGGGCGTATTGCAATACGCCCCTACACGCAACCAAGGAACACTCGTATGCTTCCAGATCGTCACCACATCGAAAGTTTTCTCTATCGCGAAGCACGTCTGATGGACTCGCATGCCTATGATGAATGGTTTGCGCTGTGGACCGATGACGCACTGTATTGGATTCCCTCCAACGATGACGACTTCGATCCGCAGAAACACGTCTCGATTGTCTACGAGAATAAGGCGCGTATTGAAGATCGTATTATTCGTCTCAAAAGTGGCGCTGCCTACGCGCAAGATCCACGGTCACGTGTGAGTCGTATCATCTCGAACGTCGAGATCGAAGCGGGAGAGAACGGTGAGGTGATTGTCTATTCGACGTTTAACTTAACCGCCCTGCGCCGCAGCAAGATGGATACCTTTGCCGGACGCACAACTCACAAGCTGAGACCGGATGGGGACAGTTTCAAGATCGCATACAAGAAAGTGGTCCTCATCAACAATGACGAAGTGATCAACAATATGACCTTTCTGGTGTAAAACAGGTTGCGGCAAATTCATCTGCTGTTACGTTAGGACTGTTCGAGCCGCTATCTGAGATCTACAGCCAAGAAGGAATGGGAGAAGGGCCAAAGCCGCCTGACAAGTAGGGCAGAGGGAGGGTAGAAGGCCGACTGAAAAAACGCTACGAAAACCGTAAAACAACAGCATGGCGTCGCAAACTGACCCAATTATCCAAATCCAGCGGCTGGTGCGAGCCCGCCTCTATCGTGTCAGGTCACATGCAGTACGACATATGATCGAGGAGGGATTTGATGAGTATCAACTTTTGCAAGCATTGACTGGTAAACTGCAGCTTGTAGAAGCGTATGGCCAGGACTCCCGTTATCTTGTACTCGGTTATTTCCACTTCACAACCAAAGTCCTGTCGCCTCTTCATATCCTCTGTGATCTCTCGAACGCGGGTGTCGTTGATTTGGTGACGGCGTATATTCCGCAACGACCTTGGTGGATCAAGCCGACGCTGCGAGGAAAAAGACGATGAAGAAACAACCTCTCCATGCCCCATGTTCTGAATGTGGCAGTGCCGTGCGCGCACGGACAATTACCCAAGAGTTTGAACGCGAGGGCTTGCGTGTTATTGTGTCCGGTATTCGTGCCCACGTGTGTACAAAATGTGGTGAGACATACTTTGCGCCGGGCGGTGCCCAAGCATTAGTGGAAGCCGTCAATGGGCTATTTGCGCTTGCTAGGCAGAACCAGCAACATAAGGGACCGTTGACCGCCGCAGTGGCGTAACCCAGCTGTCAAGGAAAGAGGGACAGGGTTTTACTTCTGTAAATGGTGCGAATTCGGGGATATTGTTGGGACATTGGGGGTGTAGAAAAATTCAGATATCACAGACATATGATTCCGTACGAGTTGAAATGTCATAAGGCAAGATCTGCCCTTTTTTCTTGCTTTTTTCTTCCACTAGCCGCATGGCTCACAAACTGAGACTAGAGGGTGATAGCTTCAAGGTCGCCTATAAGAAAGTCGTGCTGATCAATAACGATGAAGTGATCAACAACATGACGTTTCTGGTCTAATACTGAAGGCACTGTGGCAACAGCATGCCTTCGAGCGGGGAGCACGCAGCACGCAACAGCGACCGCCGATCACGAGTCACGAATCACGCACTGCTCTTGCCGAAGTACACAAAATGTTATCCGAGGTGTACGAATGGTTTACCGAAGGGTTCGACACGAAGGACTTGCAAGAGGCGAAAGAACTTTTGGAAGAATTGAGTGATCGGGCAATTGGGGAATTTTCTCATTGAGCCATCGAGCCATCGGATCATTAGGGAAACATTTTTTTCAATGGCTCGATGACCCGATCGCTCGATGATCCGATCGCTTAACGCTCTACACTCCGACCTTTGTTGTCCCTATCATTGTATCTCGTGTTACCAGTTTCGCGAGTTGTTCTTCGCTTAGCTTCTCGGTTCCTTTGGGGCGCTCTGGCAACACCATATAACGTATCTCTGCACTACTATCCCACACGCGAATCTCGACTGACTCATCAAGCTCAGTGCCAAATTCTCGCAGTACACTGCGTGGGTCAATCACAATACGTGAACGATAGGGCGCGCTTTTGTACCAAGTTGGTGGCAAACCTAGCACCGGCCAGGGATAACATGAACACAAGGTGCAGGTGACGACGTTGTGGACCTTAGGCGTATTTTCGACGACGACCATGTGTTCGCCTTGAAGTCCACTAAAGCCGAGTTCGTTGATTGCTGCGGTGGCATTGGTGAGCAGCCGTTTCTTGTAGGCAGGATCGGTCCAGGCACGAGCAACAACTCTTGCTCCATTCATGGGACCTAAGTCATGTTCATAGGTCTCCGCCATCTTGTCGAGTGTGGCTGAGTTGACCAACCCCTTTGCTACAAGCAGCGTTTCGATTTTGCGGACGCGTTCTTCTAACGCTTGGGTTTGTGCGGGCGTGTGGTGTTTGACCGTGCGCGGATCGGGCCCGGCGTTGTGATGGCTATGATCGTGATCTTGGTGTTTGGTGCTCATAGAAGACCTCAACGGAAAGAATACAGAATGTAGAATGTAGAATTCAGAATGTTAGGAACGTGAAGACTTATGCTTCGCAGATTTCATTGCTGCTTTACGTACGGGCGTGGCTTTCTGCACGGCCCCTGATTTTGCTGCTTTTATCATTATTTGCTTCTTGGCTGTTGGTTGTGGTGAAGCAACAGGTATAAGGTAATCTTCCCACAAATCAATATAGAGGTGATCGCGCCGGGCGGCGTCTGGTCCCCACAGCCCACGTGCTTCAAAACGGACACAGTACAACGGCTGTGGTTTTTCTCCTTGACCATGGGCATTGGTGTCTGGATAGACAAAGGTGCCGTGAACGATGTGAATCGTACCTTCTCTGCCTCGTACATAGCGTGGCAAGCGCGTATGACCAGAAGGATTGAGGTTCTTGGTCGTAACGCGGTCGCCAACTTTGAAGCGTGGTTTCTGGCGTCCGGTTTTGCGACTCGTTGGCGCTCCACCGTTTACAACGACTGGAACTGCCTCGGGTGGAAGTGGAGGTTGATCGCTCTTGCCTTTGGTTGAGGTTCGACCCGAAGCGATCTCCCCTGGTGTGAGCACCCCCTGTTCAAGTGCAAGCGTCTCCAGAGCTGCCAGCCAATGTTCGTAATAGGAAGATTCTAAGTAATGAGCTGGGTCCATGCGTTCAATCGCGTGACGAAAGGCATCGAGTGTGTCCAAGCGTCCCATCCCCAGCATCGTCATGGCAAACACCCGCCGTTCCCATGGCGCATGAAAAAGCGGCTCATTTTTCTCGCGAACGACAGGCCCAAAACAAGTCATTCCTCCCATATCGTGCACACCATTCATTATGATTGCTCCTCCTGGTTCAAACGCAGGCGAGCGTACCATCGAGGATGGGCGAGGGCAAGGTTGGAAAGAGGCAGTCAGTTATTAGCTTTCAGCTCAAGGAGGTTACAGGTGACAGGTTACAGGGAACAGGGCACAAGAGTGGTGGGGTGGTCTCCGGTTCGCCCCATCTCCCGTTCTCCCTTGCGTTTTCTCATCTCGGTTCTCCCACTCTCCGATTCTCTGTTTCCTCTCCACAAGATAGCCTCCTTCCTCAACCTCAAACTGCCATTTAGTATAGGCGCGCAACAGAAGTAGAGAGGAGCCTGTTATGTCTGAAGCCAGGAATGGAATTTCATCTAGACTCAAGGTTGGCATCGTCGGTGGATCGATTGCCGGATGCACGGTCGCTATTGAACTTGGTCGTTTAGGATGTTCAGTGACACTGTTCGAACGAACTGGTGATGAGTTAAAGGACCGGGGGGCGGGTATTGGTGTTCCCCCTTCGGTAATTGAGACTTTTATCAAACGTGACTTGGTCGATGCCAACCTTCCCTATTTTGCATCGAGTACCTTCATGCGTATTTGGCGCACGGAGGCCGAGCGGAAATATGGCTATCTGGCATGGGATCAACCTGCGCGTCTTGAATTGCTGAACTGGGGTGGTTTGTATCAAAACTTGCGCAAGCGCGTGCCGAATTCTGTGTATCGCTCTGGGCATAGAGTCGTAGCGCTGCATGATCGTGATGGGAAAGGGGTTGGTGTCGAATTAGCCGATGGGACTATCCATGAATTCGACTTGGTCGTCTGTGCGGATGGATATGCTTCGTTAGGTCGCCGGACGTTATTTCCTGACGTGAATGTCAAATACGCCGGGTATGTCTTGTGGCGTGGGTTTATTCTGGAAAACGAACTTGAAGAGTCACATCCAATGGAAAGTGGAGTGCGTTGTCTCGGCTATCCGGGAGGGCATGGGATCTTTTACTTTGTGCCGGGGCCGAATGGTTCGGTGACGCCTGGCAAGCGGCTCGTGAATTGGGGCATGTATGTGCCAGTGCCTGAGGAGACGCTTACCGACTTTCTCACCGACAAAAATGGCTACCAACATGAGGGATCGCTTCCTCCTGGTGCGATGCCACTTGCCACTGAAGCCGCTCTGAGACAGAAATCGCACGAGCGCATCCCAGACTATTACGCAGACATTACTGATAAGAGCCCAAATACCTTTGCTTACGCGATTTATGACTGTCAGGTCCCAGCCTATCGCCAGGGGCGTATCTGTTTAGTCGGTGATGCCGGAGCCTTTGCGCGTCCGCATAGCGCGGCTGGCGCGCTGAAAGGGATCAACGACGCGACCGCGCTGGGTGACGATCTTAGAAATCACTCGTCGTTAGACGAAGCGCTTGCGCAGTGGAACCGGGTGCGGACGGAGACCGACAACAACCTCGTACGCTTTGGCAATCAGTTGGGCCGGGCGCTGGTTACAGAAATTCCTGATTGGTCGAAAATGAATGCCGCAAGTATGGAGAAATGGTTTACTTCGATCGTGACGATTCGGACGGAGATGCTGAATCAGAAGCGGTGATCGGCACGATGCCTGAGCTGTAGTGGTGCGCGTACACCCATGTGAATTCGGCACCGATGAGGCAGACCTGCGCTGAGTAGTAGACCCATAACAAGATGGCAATCAGTGAGCCGGCGGCGCCGTACGCTGACGTTACGGTACTGTGTAGCAGATACCAACCGATCAGCCATTTCCCGAGGGTAAAGAGCGCAGACGTGACGATCGCGCCGACCCACGCATCGCGCCACGCGATCCGTACCGCAGGAACGACTTTGTAGATAATCGTGACAAGTGAGGTGAGCATTCCGAACGACACAATCAAATCGACCCACTGCCAGAACGGCGCACTATCACGAATGAAGCGAGAAACCGATCGGCTCATAACGGTCGAGGCCATGCTGGCAGCGAGTGACAACAACAAGAAGAATCCTAATCCAACGACCATGAGGAGGAGAAACAGTTGGTCCTTCAGCCAACTCAGGAGGCGGTTTCCTGGTTGTGGTTTCGCATGCCAAATCGTATTGAGCGTGTTGTGGAGTTCTCCCATCACTCCAAGTGCACCGATCAACAATGTGAGAACACCAAGGATCGTGGGCAGTGTACCTGAAGCCGGTCGACTCGCATTGATGATCGTGACTTGAATCGCCGAGGCAAGTTCTCGTCCGACAAGGTCTTGCAGTGCGGCGACAATTTGATTCTCAGGAGCATGAATACCAAAAATCGACCCAGCAAGGGCGACCGCAATCACCAGCAGTGGAGCAATGGCAAAAATCGCGTAGAATGCCATGGCTGCTCCCCGCTGGGAGGGATTGTCTGCGTACCATTTGGCGAACGTTTCCGCGACGAGGTACCAGATCTCTTTGATTACTGTTTGCATCTCTTCTATTGTGGACGGATCATCGCTCAATGACAAATCTATGCGTACCTTTTTCGATGGACAAAAGCCGCGCCTCTTCGCTCATCGCGGGGTGAGTGGGGAAGCTCCCGAGAATACGCTGGTTGCGTTTCAACGCGCAGTCGATCTGGGGATCGTGTATGCCGAACTCGATATGCACGCGACCCGTGATGGTCATGTGGTTGTGTGCCACGATGCGACACTCGAACGGACCACCAACGGTCACGGACAGATTCGTGCATTGTCTTTGGCTGAGGTCCGGACCTTCGACGCGGGCTATCATTTTTCTTCAGATAGCGGGCACACGTTTCCGTTTCGGGCTACTGAGGTGAGAGTCCCAACGCTGCTGGAGGTGTTGGAGCAATTTCCCACGCTTCACTTCACCATCGAAATCAAGCAAACTGATCCACCAATCGAAGAACTGGTCATAGCCGCCGTGCGTGCAATCGGTCGTGAACAGCAGGTGATCGTTGCTTCCGAACATGACGCAGTGTTGGCTCGGGTACGAAGACACGCCCCAGAAATCGCGACGAATCTAGGTTATGCTGAGGTCTTCGAATTCATCCAGCGAGTAGCAGCGAATCAGCTTGCTGACTATCACCCGCCGGGACACGCACTGCAGATTCCGCCATCATTTCAAGGCATCCCTCTTGTAACCTCACAAACGGTCGATGCTGCTCATACGTTTGGCTGTGAGATGCATGCCTGGACGATCGACGATCCGCAAGAAATGGACAGTCTGCTCGACGTCGGTGTAGATGGGATTATGTCGAATTTTCCGGCGCGATTGCTTGAGGTGGCTGGAAAAAGAAAAGGGGGAAATGGGTAAAGGGGGAAAAAAAGAAAGAAACGGAGAATCGGAGACGGGGAGAAGCGGAGACTGCCCCACCTGTCTTCTTCTCCGGTTCCCCGTTCCAGATTTTCCCTGAAACTTACTCCTGAAACACCAAGTGACCAGCCGTTTCCTGCGCTTGATACTTCGCTTCAATCTCCGGAGTTAGCGCGATTTTCCGCGCCGCCGGGAATTTGTCACGATCTAAGGTTGGTCGTAAGAAGTATTGCTCTGGTGTGAGCACCTCAGACTGACTCTTCAGTGGAGCGAAGAACCACACACGCGGCAGCACACCTGGATTGAAGAACACGTCACGGTCTTTCTCTGACCACTGTCGTGTTTCATGGGCATCGTGAACGCTGTAGCGCATGTAATCTAACGTCACATCCCAATAGTGATTAAACAAAATCCCGTAGCCCTTGTCGCCCATCTCTTTATTGTGGTGCTTGGCGATGCGAGTTTCGACAAAAATCAGATTTCCTTCGTTATCGAACTGTTCGATGCGCAATGGATAGAAGTAGTGTTTATCGAGCCAGTAGATAATGCGAGGGGCATAGTAATTAGGTAGCCATTCATCTTTTGCGCGCGATTCTACCACCCAACATTCGATTCCACCGTTTGCCGTGTAGAACGGGTAGTCGTCGCCCATCACGCGGATCTTGTCGGTCGGGATATCATGTAAGGTTCCGTCGGCATCTGCGAGTGTGACGGTTGGACGCGTGTTAGGAAATCTCACCGTCTGAGAGAGCGTGTCAACCCCGAGAAGTCGCCAAGAGAACTCCCACGGGTCACGGCCAAAGATGTCATCGAAGCTTTCCGCTCCTTGGGCGAGTTTATCACCACGACGTGGTTGGGGTTGTCGACGTACACGACGCAGGGCGGGCGAGTACGCATACATATCCCACCGTGCAGCAGCGTTGCCTCCAGCACGATACTGGATCAGCACCATCTGATTCCCAAGATCCTCAGGAGGGAAAATATTCTGCCCAGTAATCTTTCGGGTCGCACCTCCAGGGGCAGTACCATAGAGCTCACCGTGCAATCCATACTGGCCACTAGCATTGGGGACATAGAAAATCGGGCTGTACATTTTAGATGTGCGCAGAAAACCTTCGGCAGTCAGAGCGCCAGTCACATCGATCAGATTGCATGACCACCGCGGTGAATGGCTATATTCCATTGCCCGATAGCCCATCTCTTCAGCAGTGAAGGGCGGTTCAAATGGATAGCGTTCAGCGGGGAGATTCGGAAACTGCGAATCGCGGGGTGTGTCGCTGCGCGGGTCGAAGAGTTTGTTTTCTTCAGCGGTGAGTTCGCTCACGAGACGCCAGGTTTTTGTGGCAGGTTGCTCTCCCCACGCTACGCTCTGCGTGAAGATGGCAATCAGACAAATGATGATGAGTATTGGCATTACTCTGTTCTTCCCTATGGGTGCAATTGGCGATCTGTAGCGTGTGCTATACGCACGGAAATCAGTACAGGGCAGAACGTCGTGCGCACAGCGCACGCTACGCTACCCTGAGATCTTCGGTATGACATCCTTCGCAAACCGCTCAATCCCACGGCGGAACGTATCAGCATCAGGATAGCGACCAAGACCTAACACATAGTAACTCGCCCCGGCGTCACGATACGCCGAGATGCGGTCGATCATACTTGCGCTGCCACCTTCACCTTCGCGGATCATACCGCCGACAATAATCTCTGGAGTCGGACGGTTCAGCTTCTGCGCTTCTTCACGGAAATAGGAACTCAGGTGTGTGATTTCATCAGGTTTCAAGCCGATCGGATAATACGCTTCACCGAATCGCAGGGTACGCTCTAAGGCTTTGGGGCCACTGCCGCCGATCCAGATTGGTGGACGAGCTGGACGTGGTGCAAAGACAAATGGTGGAAACTTCACTAGTTTGCCATCGTATGAATTGACATCATTAGCGAACAGATTGTGCAGAATTTGCAGTGCTTCGTCGGTGAGTGCGCCACGTTTGCGAGGGTCGACACCGAGAATAGCAAACTCTTCGCGCATCCAACCGACACCGGCACCAAGAATGATCCGTTCTCCGGATAACTCTTGCAACGTGGCGAGCTGCTTAGCGATCAACAACGCAGGTCGGTACGGAATAACGAGGACAGAGATGCCAAGGCGAATCTTTTGCGTGATACCAGCGAGGTAGCCCAAGGTTGTCAGCGGATCGAGATAGCGTCCGCCTGAACCTTCAGTCTGATCTGGCGGAATAGTGAGGTGATCGACTACGAACGCCGCATCAAAGCCGCAATCTTCCACCGCACGCGCACACGCGGCGATTGTCTCGCGAGTTGACTGCGGTCCCATGTTACGGATGACAACGCCGAATTTCATTACGCCCTCCTTTGCTGCTCGATCAGCGACTCACTACTATCCGTCAGTGAACAAGGATTGAGGACTGAGTAAAAATAGGAATCCAGAATCCAGGAGCCAGAAGTCAGAATGCCTAGGATGCCCTCTCTTCACTTCTGATTTCTGGATTCTGACTTCTGAATTCCTAGCGCTCAGTCCTCATCGCTCAGTCCTAAAGGTCCGTGAACAACCACGGCGCTTCTTGCTTCCGTCGTTGCTCGTAAGCCGTGATCTCTTTTTCATGCTGGAGTGTCAAGCCAATTTCGTCGAGCCCTTTGAGGAGGCATTCTTTGCGAAATTCATCAATCTCAAAACGGAAAGACTTTCCAGATGGAGTCGTCACCGCCTGTGCAGCGAGATCGACCGTGACTTGATAGCCCGGCTGAGCTTCAACTTCTTGAAAGATCTGCGAGACTTCGTCGCTTTTCAGCACGATCGGTAACATGCCGTTTTTGAAACAGTTGTTAAAAAAGATGTCGGCATAGCTTGGGGCAATGAGGCAACGGAAGCCATAATCCATCAGCGCCCACGGCGCGTGTTCGCGCGACGAGCCACACCCAAAGTTATCACGCGCCAACAAAACGCTGGCGCCTTGATAACGGTCCTGATTGAGGACAAAGGTGCGATCGCCCTTGCCATCGGTGCCGTAGCGCCAGTCAGAAAACAAGCCTTCACGCAGACCAGAACGTTTAATCGTTTTCAGATATTGCTTGGGAATAATTTGGTCGGTATCAACATTGACCCGGTCGAGCGGGGCGACGAGGCCTTTGAGTTTAGTGAATGCGTCCATGGGGAGTCCTTCCTTATCAATGGTGAATGGATCACCAGCTTAGTGGATATACGGGACGTGTTGCGTGTTGCGTGAAGACTAGGGACTAGGGGCTGGGGGCTAGGGACTAGTTTTTCTTTCCCACAAGCCCCAAGTCCCTAGCCCCTAGTCCCAAAGCGTTCACGCATTGCACTACACATTACACACTACGTTTCAACTCCACGTCCGAATATCAACAAAATGCCCGGCGATCGCGGCAGCCGTGGCCATTGCTGGTGACACTAAATGTGTGCGTCCGCCTTTGCCTTGGCGTCCTTCAAAATTACGATTGCTGGTCGACGCACAACGCTCGCCTGGTTGGAGGGTATCGTCGTTCATCGCCAGACACATTGAGCATCCTGGCTCGCGCCACTCGAACCCAGCTTCTGTGAGAATCTTATCGAGCCCTTCTTTTTCAGCTTGTTTTTTCACCAGACCAGAGCCAGGAACGACCATCGCTTTGACTGTAGCGGCTACTTTCTTGCCCTTGGCAAATTGCGCGGCGATGCGAATATCCTCAATGCGGCCATTGGTACACGAACCAATAAAGACACGGTCAATTTTGATGTCTTTGATCAGGGTGTCAGCTTGCAAGCCCATATACGCTAACGCGCGTTCGGTTGCCTCGCGTAGTGCCGGAGTAGGCATGTCCTTTGGATTTGGCACTTTGCCATTGATGTCGGTGACCATGCCGGGACTGGTTCCCCACGTCACTTGCGGAATGATATCTGCTGCTTGCAAAGTCACAACTTGGTCGAATTCTGCGCTCGGGTCACTCACGAGTTGTTTCCAGGCAGCGACGGCGCGATCGAACATTTCCCCTTTGGGACCGAAAGGACGGTCCTTGAGATACGCAAACGTCTTCTCATCTGGCGCGACCATGCCAGCCCGCGCTCCCCCCTCGATCGACATGTTGCACAACGTCATGCGGCCTTCCATCGATAACTCACGAATTGCTGAACCTGTATATTCAATGACATAGCCAGTGCCGCCAGCCGTGCCGATCTTGCCGATGACCGCAAGAATAATATCTTTTGCCGTGCAGCGGTCCGGGGGTTTACCTTCGACGCGCACTTCCATGGTTTTGGCTGGCCGTTGCAGGAGGCATTGCGTTGCCAGCACGTGCTCGACTTCACTGGTACCAATCCCAAAGGCAAGCGCACCGAACGCACCATGCGTGGCCGTGTGTGAGTCACCACAGACAATGGTCGTGCCTGGCAGTGTGAACCCTTGCTCGGGACCGATGATATGCACGATGCCTTGGCGAATATCGTTCATGTCGAACAACGGAATGCCAGTTTCTTTGCAATTATCGCGCAATGTCTCAACTTGTTTGGCGGCGACGGCATCAGCGATCGGCTTATCACGGTCGATGGTAGGGACGTTATGATCAGGGACAGCAATGGCCGCATGGATACGACGGGGTTTGCGTCCAGCAAGTTGCAAGCCTTCAAATGCCTGTGGGGAAGTCACTTCGTGGACCAGATGACGGTCAATATAGAGGAGGGCGGTGCCGTCTGGTTCCGTGCGAACGACGTGCGACTCCCAGATCTTTTCGAACATGGTCTTGGCAGCCATAAGGCGCTCCTTTGAATAAGACTGTAGTGAGGGCCTACATTTCGCAGATTTACCACAGACTGGCAAGTCACCATAGCGAGCGTAGAAGCAGAAGAGTTGCTGTGTTACTCTACCTCTTCACCTTGTTCCTCTCCCGATGGGAGGGGGAAGCGTAATGTGAATATGGAGGGCTCTCATGAACGAATGGACTGTCGATGTCTCAGAGCAAGATTTTGAACAAGCTGTGGTGCAACGCTCACACCAAGTACCAGTGGTGATCGACTTCTGGGCACCGTGGTGCGGTCCATGCCGGGCCCTTGGGCCAACGCTGGAAAAATTGGCCGAAGAGCAACAAGGAAAATTCATTCTTGCCAAGATCAATGTTGATGAGAACCCGATGCTCGCACAGGCGTTTCAGATTCAGAGTATTCCGGCTGTGAAGGCCGTACGTAACGGAGCGTTAGCTGGCGAATTTCTCGGAGCGCAACCTGAACCGAATGTCCGGCGTTTTATCGAACAGTTGCTGCCATCAGAAGCAGAGGCCCTCGCGCAGGAAGCGCAACGTCTAGAAGAAGCTGGGAAAGCCCAAGGAGCTGAAAGCCTCTACCGGGCGGCATTAGCGAAGGAAGCCAATCAACCGCTGGCGCTGCTTGGCTTGGCACGGGTGCTGGTACAGCGTGGCGAGGAAAACGACGCGCAAACTCTGCTCACGCGCATTCCCAATACGTCTCCAGAGCATCCGGCGGCGCAACAATTCCTGGCGCAATTGCGACTCAAGCAGACTGGTGCGAGTGCTGGAGATGAACAAAAATATCGTGATCGCTTAGCCGCCGATCCGAATGATATTGATACGCGATTTGAACTGTCACAAGTGCTGGCTGCTGTGGGACGTTATGAAGAAGCACTGACCGAGTTACTGGCGATTGTAAAAAAAGACCGCAAGTTCCGTGACGACGGCGCTCGGAAAGGTATGTTGGAAATATTCGAAGTCGTTGGTGCCCGTAGTGACTTGGCCGAACACTATCGCTCGGAGTTAGCGAAGGTGTTGTTTAGTTGAAAAAGAGTGTTCTCTGCATCAACCCCTGGATCTACGACTTCGCAGCGTATGACTATTGGAGCAAGCCGTTAGGGTTACTCTATCTTGCGGCTTTCTTGCGCGAGCGCGGCGTTGCCGTTGATTTCATCGACTGTCTGGATAAGTGGCATCCAGAATTGTTGCGTCGTCAGCAGCGTAGCCAACCGAAAGTGAATCTCTACGGGATTGGCCATTTCCATCGTGAAATTGCCCCGAAACCGGAGAGTATCACATTCATTCCTCGTCACTTTGCACGCTATGGTTTGCCCGAAGATATTTTTCTTGCCGAACTAAAAAGTCGCCCGCGTCCAGATGCCATTCTTGTCACCTCGTTCATGACCTATTGGTACATGGGGCCACAGCGGGTCGTGGAACTGTGCCGTGAGGTCTTTCCTGGCGTGCCGATTGTGCTGGGCGGGATTTACGCGTCGTTAATGCCAGAGCACGCACAACGTGTGATTCAGCCCGATTATCTGATTACTGGTCCTGGTGAGTATCCACTGGCTGAACTGCTTGCTGACTTGTTGCCCATGCCATCACTACGTGAGCAATTGCCTGCGCATATCGATGACTTCCCACCACCCGCCTTCGACCTGTTGCGCAAGAACGACTACCTGATTGCCATGACCTCACGCGGCTGTCCGTTTCGTTGCACCTTCTGCGCGACCTACAAAGTGGACAGTGCATTTACCCAGCGACGACCAGAAGCCGTTGTTGCGGAAATCCTTTCTCAAACCGAACGCTTCAGCGTGCAAGATGTCGCCTTTTATGATGACGCTTTACTGATGCAACCAGAGCGCCGCATTAAACCGATCCTGCGCGAGATTATCGCCAGCCAACGTCCTCTACGTTTTCACACGCCCAATGGTCTACACGCCCGCTACATCGACGAAGAGCTGGCTGATCTGATGTATCGCAGTGGCTTCAAGACGATCCGACTGAGCCTGGAGTCTGTCGCGAAAGAGCGTCTCCGTGATATTCACAACAAGATCACTCCGGGTGAAATGACCCGTGCGGTGCAGTATTTAGTAAAAGCTGGCTATGCCCCTGGCCAATGAGAAACGTACATCATCATGGGTCTCCCGCGGCAGCCGCTCGATGAAGTGATCGATACGATCCTCTATGCCAACAGCCTTGGGGTACAAATTCGTCTGTCGTCGTTCTCGCCAATCCCAGGCACAGTTGATTACCAACGCGCGATCGACAACGGCTCGTTTCCTGCTGATGCTGACCCGTTGCTGACGAACAAGACGGTGATTCCTCTCGAACGCACCCAAGCGGCGTATCAACAGTTTCAAACTATCAGTGATTTTGCGAGACAGCTCAATGAGGAAGTGCAGCGAGGAATTCGATTCGCTCAACCAAGGGAAGCCGTCCGTAAACTCATAGCTAATGTGGATTCGCTGTCTTAGTCGTACGCGTTCTCTTCAGACATGCCTTGGTAGGATGGACATTGCCACCCTACCTCAGGTCTGTTACTCCCTGCGCTTAGCTCACTGCAATCGAGGCAATGATAAGGTTGGCCGTATCGATCAGCACCTGACCCTGCGCGGCGGTAATCAGCTTTTGCTTTACGATATCATTGACCTTCTTAATAAAGTCCTGCAGTTGCTTTTGTGCACCAGCCTTCTGTCCCTGAGCAAGTTTCTGCAGGGCATTATCAATTTTTGTGTTCAGATCACTCGTCCGCGTTGCGCCCAAATTGAGGGCCACAACTTGGGCTTTGAGGTCGGTTGCGGCTTGTTGCGGTGAAATCACGTTGACACTGGCCGGGTAGCTGTTCGCGCCGTTGTCCTTATCGCGGATTGTTCCGCCAACCGTGAAGGTCCCAGTGGTAAGATATTTACACGTCGCCGAGGCCGCGCGGTTGTTGGCCACCGTCAACGTCCCGCTTGTCGTGCAGTTGTAGGCGTACGTAAACCCCGCTGTCGTATCGGCAGGACTGGGATCAGCTTGCTGACTAAAGGCTAAGGTCGCCGACTCGCCCTGGAAGATCTGCGACGTCGCCGTGAAGGTTGCTGTCGGTGGCACGTTGCCAATAGCAAATCGGTTTGTGAGTCGGCCTGAGTCGCGATCTTTGTCCGTGACGATGCCCGCCACTAAAAAACTCGGACCATTGTCAGGATATGCGTAGGTGACCGTGCAGGTGGAGCTGGAGACTTGCCCCGCGTGCGGGCCGGTCCCGTCCCCAAAATCCACGGCGCACGTAAACGGAGCATCGCGCGTTCCTGCAGGATCAGAAAAAGTCGTTTGCACGGTCAAGGGACTGCCCTCTTGCGTGAGGCCCGCGGAGATGGTCATTGTTTCCACTGACGGTGCCACATTGTTCACCACTGCCGTGGCAGTGTACGGATTCTCACCGCCATCTTTATCTTTGATCTTGGCAGCCACAGCGAAGTTGCCATTATCAACAGTAGGACACTGCACGGTATTACTACTGCCGAAACTGCCAAAGCCATTGCCACAGTTGAAGGCATATTGAAAGCCGGCTTGCGTATCCGCTGTCGAGGGATCAGACGGATTGGTCAGGCTGAGCGTAAACGGACTGCCTTCGCCCACCGGATCGGGTGTAGGCAGGGTTGCTGTCGGTGCTACGTTTGCCACGGTGATGGGCTGCGTTTTTGTGGCCCCGGATGCGCCGAACACATCCCGCGGCAGCAGGACCACTTGTAGTGATCCGCTATCAGCAAAGGTGTGCTGAACCGATGATCCGGTAGCCGAGCTCGTCCTATCACCAAAACTCCAGGTCAGGTTGACGGTGTCGTTATCAGGATCAGAAGCGGTCCCGGTAAAAGTAGCTGGCTGTCCTTCAGTCAGATTTTCACTACTGGTGATGGTAAAGCCGGTCACTGTTGGTGCATGGTTAATGCGCGCAGTCAGGCAGCCGAGCGTTTGATCATATGAGAGATACTGAAACTCTTTGGATTTGGTCGTGGTGGTCAGGTCAAATTCTGCAGCCGTCGCGCCCATGGGCATCGTCACAAATTCCTCGCCGCCTACGCGCCACACCCGACGCTGTTTTCCGTCACAATCTTTATAGTCAAGACCTAAATCTAAACTCGGCACGATCTCCCCGGTCTCTTGTCGCATGAAGGACACAAACCAGCCACCGTAGAGTCCAATTTGTTGCAGCTCGTACGGTTTGTTGACATCCCACGAGGTCAGCAGGAGTTTTTGGTTCAGAGGCGAGACGCTCACGGGGGTACCGTCTTGCTTTTTCTGGGCCCAAAACTGAGTGGGATCTGGTAATGGTGCTGTGGTATCGCTCACGTCTTTATCTGGTGACATCGCCTCGACCAGGGCGAAACGAACTTCATCTTTCCCGGCATCGGTAGCAATGAGCGTCTGAAGGTTGGGTTTGCCGGTGGTAAACGTGTAGTTGTCCGAGATTTTTACCGATGTTTCTGTCACCCCATAAGCGCCACGCACGACTTCTTTTAACTTAATCGGGACATCATTAAACTCGACGATATCAATAATGGTGAGGATCGCAGTGACAATATTGCCAATGACTTCAACCACGACAGCGGCGGCGGCGGCGGCAGAAGCGATACGACCAATGATCTTGGCCGTGGCTTTTGCCGCTTCTGACGCCCCCTTATGCAGAGCCCGACCGATGTATGGGGCAATTTTGTGGGTATACGTTGTCCACCCTCCGGCTCGATAGACGGCGGCTCCGGTCGCAACCCCAGTTCCCAAGGCAATACCGGCCCCAATGCCGAACGCTTCATCTTTAAAGGTGTTGCCCATCACTGAGGCAAACCCAGGAGTGATGATCTCATTTTTTCTGGCTATGGCGAGGCCATATTCAAGGAAATGCTCGACGGTCGGGTGGGCCGCCAAGTTGACGTCCCAAAAAACCGGCGCACCGTTGCACCGCGACGCTGTGATGGCATCATAGCTTGGCGTGTCGTTGTCACCCAGACTGACTGTCTTTACAAAACTGTCCTCCTTTGGCAGTGCAAAACAGATCTCCCCATCATCGCGTCCGGCAAGCACATCTTCAAATGATCCCTGATTGGGGGACGTATCGGTACCTGGGACGCCATCAATCCCTGGGGAACACCCGGGAGATTGCTTATTAAAGAAGCACGTCTCATCGTCCTCGGTGGCTGGCCGACCGTCAGGTCCATTTCCTGGGGTGCAGTTCTCTTTGGCCGTTAACGTATAGATGCCGTCTTTGGTGGGGGATTGCCAATCACATTTGGCGAAATCCACCGCGTATCGCCAGGAACGGTACTGATCCCACGCGATTTGGGCGGTGGCAATGCGCTTTTTCCAGACCAGATGGGTCAACCAGTCGTAAAGCTGATCCTCCTCGCACGAACGTACCGTGGCCTTTCGCTCGCTACAGATCTTGGTAGATGTGGGTTTACCGATGATATTGACAAAATCGGTCAAGATCTGCGCCCGCACCCGATCCCGTGCCCAGGTGGTCACAAGACTTCTGTCGCTCGCCGGCAAGCCATGATCGGTTAAGACTTCGGTCGTTGCTCGGAATACGAGGTTGCCTAAGGGAATGATGGCATGGATAGCTTTGTTGAGCACCAGCGCGTTGGTATCAGGGTCAAAGGCAAAGACCCGCAGCGGAGAAGCGTCGCTGTTGAAAAAATCTAATCCCCCGACAACGTTCGGCTCCTCAGGGGGGAACACGTAGCACGACAAGAGACTGCATTCTCCGCCATGGTTCTGGCAGGCATTACCGCAGGGGTCGCTTGCGATTACATCTGGAATAATAGAGGTTCCATCTTGGCAGCTGCACACCGGGCTGACACCGATGACCGTTCCGTTCCCACTGCAATCCGGGTCAGTGAGATCCTTGGTACAGAAGCCGGTCCCATCTGACTGCGTGGTGCACGTGAATTGACAGATTCCATTCGCCCCATCAGCTTGCGCGTCAGGCACAGGAGTGACCCGTCCAGACATCGGCACGATCATCAGCAGCGTGAGCCAGAAGGCAATGTAAGAAAACGGGGTGTGGTAAAAGTAGCGGGGTGTAGACCGCCGTAGTCGCGATTGATCGGTGTGAGTGGCATTCATGGTGTTCCCCTTTTTATGTGTTGCGTGGTGCGTGTTACGTGGTGCGTGAAGGCGCGTAGTCAGGAGCCAGTAGTCAGTATGAAAAAGGCTTTGTTGTTCCTCTACTGATTACTGACTGCTGACGACTGACTACTTTCCGCTACGGTGGTTTGTTCTCCGTCTTGATTAAGATCTGAGCAATGAACGCTTCGAGTTCTGCCCAAGTGGTAAAGTGCGTGCTCTGGCCGGACACCAGATGTTCGGCGCGCCCCAACGGGACCTGTTCATCTCCAGGAGCCGGTTGGGCCACTTGTACGACAAAGGCGCGCTGGGCTGGATACCGTGACTGCGTTGACCACTGGGGTTTCATGTCGTTCTCCTGTGTACGGAACACCTATCGTTCCCGTTCCGTGTGAGCCAGGAGATAGCAGAACGACCGCGCCAAAGTCCGCACAAAGTTCACACATTTCTCACACATTTCTCACATATACGGGATGCGCAGGCAGGAACCGCAGACACCCGCACGGGAGAGAATTCCGTGAAATCATTGCAGTTTTCCCTTGTCTCGCACTAACGTCCTGTGTTATGCGTCATGGACCTAACGCCAGTGAGGACGTGAGCCTCGCAGCCTTGCTCCAGTTCTCACCCTTTTTTCTCTACGCTGTGGCGGGCGCGAGAGTGAGGTAGGACGACATGGCGACACGAGCTCTGCTGACTTTTGCGGGGTATGTGGTCGATGTATAGAATGAACAACTGCGGCGCGAGGATCAGCTGCTCCCGCTGACCAACAAAGCGTTTGCCGTCTTATGCTATTTGGTGGAGCATGCCGGGCAATTAGTGACGAAAGACGCCCTGTTTGCGGCCGTGTGGCCGGAGACCATCGTCAGTGAAACAGCCCTCACAAACTGTATAGGAGAGTTACGGCGGGCATTGCAGGACGAGCCCAGACAGCCTCGGTTTATTGAGACGGTGCATCGGCGAGGATACCGCTTCCTCCTCACCGTGACCACTCCGCCAGTTCAAAGTTTAAAGTTTCAAGTTCAAAGTTCCACCCCGCTCCTCGCCGTGAGCAGTCCTCCGGAGGCTGCGCCGTTTTCCCAACTTGGAACCTTAAACTTGAAACCTGAAACTCTGCTTGTTGGTCGCGACGTTGAACTCACACAACTTCACGCCCTTTTTGCCAAAGCGCTGAACGGCGAGCGGCAGATGGTGTTTGTCACTGGAGAGGCGGGGATAGGCAAGACGGCACTCGTTGACACGTTTGTTCAGAGTCTAGGATCTCGTGTCACAAAAGGTCCAGAGTCCAGAGTCAAAACAAGTCTAGAGTCCGCAGTCCGAGGTCCGCAGTCCGAGCCAATCCCCAATCCCCAATCCCTAACCCCAGGCTGGTGGGTGGCGTGGGGGCAGTGTATCGAGCAGTACGGCTCTGGTGAAGCGTATCTCCCCGTGTTGGAAGCGTTGGGGCGCTTGGGACGTGGGCCGCAAAAGGAGGCGTTACTCGCCGTACTCCATCAGTATGCACCGACATGGTTAGTGCAACTGCCCGCCCTGGTGAGCCCAGCGGAGCTAGAGGCGGTGCAACGGCGCATCCAGGGCGCGACCCGGGAACGGATGTTACGCGAAATAAGTGAGGCGCTTGATGTGTTCGCTGCCGCCCATCCCGTGGTGCTGGTCCTTGAAGATTTGCATTGGAGTGACCCCTCAACGGTCGAATTACTCGCGGCCCTCGGCCGACGCCGTGAGTCAGCCCGTTTGCTCGTGATTGGGACATATCGCGCAGCCGAACTGGTTGTGACTAATCATCCCTTGCGGACCGCAAAGCAAGAGTTGGTGGCGCGAAAGCAAGCCGTAGAGGTGGCGTTGGAGCTGCTGAGTCCGGCAGCCGTCCGGGACTATGTCAGTCAACGGGTGGCTGAGACTGGAGTCGCGGACACCCTCGGCGACGTGATCTACCGGCGTACGGATGGTCAACCGTTGTTTATGGTGCAGGTAACGGATTATATCGTCCAGCAGGGTGGGAATGCCGCTCCGTTGCCGACCGACCTCACAGCGGTTGAGCAAACCTTGCCACAGGACTTACGGGAGGCTATTGAGGCCCAACTGCGGTACCTGAGCGACGAGGAGCAAACCGTGTTAGCGAGCGGGAGTGTGAGCGGTGCCGAGTTTACCGTGGCCAGTATCGCTGCTGGATTAGGAAGTAGCGAAGTGGAAATAGAAACTATTTGTGATGCGTTGGTACAACGTGGACAGTTCATTGCCGAGCGAGAGGTGGAAATGTGGCCGGATGGAACACTCAGTGGGCGCTATACCTTTCGCCATGCCCTGTATCAGGAAGTGCTGTATCAGCGAGTGAGTGGCAGCCGACAGGTGCGGATGCATCGGGCCATAGGGGAGCGATTAGAGCGTGGCTACAGGGAGCGTGCCCAAGAGATCGCGGCAGAACTAGCGATGCATTTCGAGCGTGGGCATGATGCTCAGCGTGCAGTTTCGTATCTCAAGACTGCGGCAGACACAGCTTTACGACGCCATGCGTATGTGGAAGCGATCAGGCTGTTGTCGCATGCGCTCGCCTTGCTCCCGGCATGGCCAGACACTCCCGCTCGGGTGGAACAAGAGCTGACTCTGCAGTTTGCTTTAGGGGCTCCGCTGGTAGCGACCAAAGGGTATACCGCGCCTGAGGTAGCGTACGCTTACACCCGCGCGCGCGAACTCTGTCGACAACTTGGAGATACGCCGCAGCTCTTTTCCCCCTTACTTGGCCTGACGGGATTTCATTTTGCCCGTGCGGAATTCTCCACTGCGCGCGAATTAGCGGAGTTATGTCTGACGCAGGCCCAACGTGACCCCAACCCGACACGGCTCATGTGGGCTCACTATGCGTTAGGGCAGGTCTTATGCTGTGCGGGAGAGTTTACGCGAGCCAAAGACCATCTCGAGCAAGGACTCGTACTGTATCAACCCCAGGAGCATAGGCGGTTTGTCGCCCGTGGGGTACAAGATCCGTATGTATCCTGCCTGTGCTTTCTTGCGCTCAGCCTCTGGTTCTTAGGCTTTGCCACCCAAGCCGTGGCAACGATTCAGCGGGCACAGGATCATGCGCACGCGATGGGGCATCCTTTCAGTGTAACGCGGGCTCTCGATTATGCGGCCCGTGTGTATCAGTATTGCCGCGAGCAACATACGGCACAAGAGAAAGCTGAGACGCTGCTCGCCGTGGCGCGGGAGCACGGATTCATCCATTATCTACCAGGCGGTGAGATCCGCCACGGGTGGCGGCTGACCGAGCAAGGCCACTACGACAGCGGCCTTCCGCGCATGCGCCACGGGCTGGCGACGTATCAAGCGACAGTGGCGGAGTTGGAACGCCCGTATTATCTGACCTTGCTCGCCGAAGCCTATGGAAAAAGTGGACAACTACAGGAGGGGCTGGCGATTGTAGATGAAGCCATGACGATCATAGGCCGGAGCGGCGAGCGGTTCTACGAAGCCGAGCTGTGGCGGATTAAGGGGGAGCTTCTTCTCAACGCAGAACGCGGAACGCGGAATGATGAACGGAGAACCCCGAAAGAGGAATGCGATGCTTCTTCTATTCATCATTCATCATTCATCATCCATCGTTCATCGTTCCGAAGAGGCCGAAGCCTGTTTCCTGAAAGCCATTGCCATTGCCCGCCAACAACAAGCCAAGTCGCTGGAGTTACGTGCAGTGATGAGCCTCGTGCGGTTGCGACAACAACAAGTCCAAGAGCGGGGAGCAGGGAGCAGGGAGCAGGGGACAAAGAACGAAACTGCTGGAAAGCGAGGAAGCCAGGAAGCGGGGAAGCCAGAATTACCTTCGAGCGTCCTAGCGTCCCAGCCTTCCAGCGTCCGCCTTGTGGAAGCACACAAGATGTTATCTGACGTCTACCACTGGTTCACTGAGGGGTTTGAGACTAAGGATTTGCAAGAGGCGAAAGAACTTTTAAAGGAATTGAGCCATTGAGTCATCGGGCAATTGGGGCATTTTCTCATTGAGTCATCGAGCCATCGGGTCATCGGAGAAACATTTTTTTCAATAGCTCGATGGTTCGATCACTCAATTTCTTCACTGGACCGATGTCTCACTAGCCCGAAGATTCTCGGTGTACCACGATGTCAAATTTCGGGTTACAATGCCGCCATGCGTTTCTTCAATACGGCTGGCCCGGTCAATCCTCAGAAACACTATTGTTTGCCACCTTTGGCGCGGTTGAATCTTGAGGAATTGCTCGGGTTGATCCGCCAAGAAAAATACTTTGTCTTGCATGCCCCGCGGCAGACCGGGAAGACATCGGCGCTGTTAGCATTAATGAACCACCTCAATGCGAGCGGAGAATATCGTTGTGTGTACGTCAACGTCGAAGCCGCCCAAGCGGCGCGTGAGGATGTGGCGGCGGCGATGCAGGCGATCCTCTCGGTACTGGGCTCGGAGGCGCAGCGCACGATTGGCGATGAGTCGGTGGCGCGCATGTGGCCGGCAGTCCTCAGAGACCATGGGCCGTTTGCGGCGCTTGGGGAAGTGTTAAGCCGCTGGGCGGCCGCAGCGGCCACACCGCTGATCCTGTTGCTCGATGAGATTGATGCACTCATCGGTGACACGTTGATCGCCGTCCTGCGCCAACTCCGCGCGGGCTATTATCGTCGCCCCGCGCAATTTCCCCAAAGCGTGGTGCTGTGTGGTGTGCGTGATGTGCGTGACTATCGCATTCACTCCAGCCGCGACAAAGCGATCATCACCGGCGGGAGTGCGTTTAACGTCAAGGCGAAGTCCTTGCGGTTGGGCGATTTTACCCAGGCCGAAGTTGAGGCGCTTTATCAGCAACACACCGCTGAGACCGGGCAGGTGTTTACCCCCGAGGCGTTAGCACAGATGTGGGAATTGACACGCGGGCAGCCGTGGCTGGTCAATGCTTTAGGCTATGAGACCTGCTTTGAAATGAAAGCCGGTCGCGACCGGGCCCAACCGATTACGGACGAGCGGGTGCAGGAGGCGAAAGAGAATCTGATCCTGCGCCGTGAGACGCATCTCGATCAGTTGGCGGACAAGCTAGAGGAACCGCGCGTGCAGCGCGTGGTTGAACCCCTGCTGGCCGGTGAGGTTGTCACCAATGAGCTGAATAAAGACGATGTGTCGTATGTCCTTGATCTAGGACTCATCCGCCAAGAGCGGGCGGGCGCAATCCATATCGCCAATCGCATCTACCAAGAGGTGATCCCACGGGAGTTGGGGTGGAACATTCAATCGGGCATGAGCGAACAAACCCAGTGGTATGTGACCGTGGATGGGCGACTCGATATGCGTAAGCTGCTGACCGCCTTTCAAGAATTCTTCCGTGAGCATTCCGAGCATTGGGTGGAGCGGTTTCAGTACAAAGAGGCTGGACCGCAATTGCTATTGCAGGCGTTTCTGCAGCGGATCGTGAATGGGGGAGGCCGGATTGAGCGGGAATATGGCTTAGGCCATTTGCGTACGGATCTGCTCATCATTTGGCCCCATGCCGCTGGCGTCCAACGTGCGGTGATCGAACTTAAAGTGCTGCACAAGGGGTTCGAGCAGACGCTGGGGACGGGCTTGGAGCAGACGAGGCAGTATCTAGACCGTTGTGGGGCCGCCGAAGGACATTTAGTGATTTTCGACCGCACGCCGGGCAAGCCGTGGGAAGAGAAACTCTTTCAGCGGAAAGAGACGGTGCAGGGAGCGGTCATTCAGGTGTGGGGGATGTAGGAGCTCAGTTCGCTGCCACCGCATCGACTCGATCAAGACGAATGATGATACGACTCGATGTCTGATTTCGCACTTCGACCGCTTCCTCGCTGATGATCTTGGTAACGACGCCAGCAATCGTTTGCCCGTGGACATAGAACGTGAGGCCTTTTTTCTCTTTGAGGCTGTAGTCGAGCAGTTCTTGAAACACTTGAGAGACTTTCGCTGATGGACTCTGTGAAAAACTTGGCTGCGAGGTGAAGGTCAGTAGCGCTGCGAATAAACCGATGGTGATAAGAGAGCGGGTCGAACGAAATGTCATAAGTTCTGTTTGCTCACTTTCCTTTCAGGCGCTCAATGGAGCAGTCTGCGGGGACATGGCTTCTGAAAGTTGTTGGCCCATAGCGACTCTCAAACTAATGAAGAATGTAAAATGTAAAATTACAAAAGGGGTAAAGACATTCACTTGCTGTCTTTCCCTTCTTGTCTTTCTACTTTTCATTCTCCATTTTTCATTTTACATTAGGCGAGCTGCCACTGCTCTCCTTCCTGCTTTACCTTTCCTTCTTTCTTCAACTTAGTGAGATGGGATTGTACTGAATTGCCGGCGGCACCGTGCAGAAACTCTGGCACGTCACTGTAAATGCGTTTCACCATCGCTGGAATTTCGGTGAGCCCAGCTTTCATCGCTTCAAGAATCTGCTGCTCGCGTAACTCTCGGTGAGCAATGTACTCATTGAGCTTTTTGTATGGTTCGCGAATCGCCGGGCCGTGGGCTGGATAGATAACTGCGAGGTCTAAAGGTAGCAGCTTTCGCAGTGAAGCCATGTATTCGATCAGCCCGCCGCCTTCTTCCGGCACGACTGTTGTGCCCGCACCTAGCACTAAATCACCAGTAAATAGGGCTTTCTCTTCTTCGAGGTAATAACAAATATGATCTTTGGCGTGACCAGGGGTGTGGATCGCGTGCAGTGTTGCGCCATCTGTTTGAATGCGCGTGCCATCTTCTATAAAAGTGATCGGAAAGTCTTTGCTATACGCTTCGTCTTTCCCTGGCCAGGAGTGTTTGGAGACTTTTACTTGGCCAAACATTTTATGTACGTGTGGAACCCCGCCAATGTGGTCTTGGTGTATATGCGTCAAGACAATTTCTTGCAGTTCATTTCCGCCCTTGGTTTCCTTCAGCCCCTGTTGCAACAGGGGATCGTAGACATCTAGTCCGATCCCAGTGTCGAGGAGGATCGGGCGTTTCCCCGTGCCAATGAGGTAGGTGTTCGTTCCTGGCCCAGTAAACGGGCCAGGGTTCTTGCCGAGAACCGTCGAAACTCGCTCACTCCACGTGTCGAAGTCCGCGAGTTTGATCCCAGCCATCGTATCCGTAACAATGCGGGTTGGTTGTGCCATTACAGTCTCCCCAAGAATGTGCGTGCCACAGTTTGTAACTGAATGTTAGAGGTTCCTTCGTAAATCTTACCGATCTTGGCATCACGGTAGAACTTCTCGGCTGGAAAGTCTTTGGTGAAGCCGACCCCGCCAAAGATTTCTAACGCTTGCGACGCGACGCGCTCGCCAACTTGCGAGCAGAAGTATTTGGTCATGGCCGCTTGGCGGACAAATGACTGTCCTGCTTCTTTCATGCGCGCGGTGTTGTAGACCATCAGGCGTGCGGCTTCAATATCGATCGCCATTTCGGCGATTTGAAATTGCAACGCCTGAAACTCGGCAATCGCTTTACCAAACTGCTTGCGTTCTTTGCTGTATGCGAGAGCTGCTTCAAAGGCGCCTTGCGCCAGCCCGACCATCTGTGCACCGATGCCGATGCGACCTTCGTCGAGTGTTTCAATCGCGACTTTGTAGCCTTGTCCGACCTCATTGACGACATTAGTACGAGGCACCCGCACATCTTCGAGGATGAGTTCACAGGTTGAACTCGCGCGAATGCCGAGCTTGTCTTCTTTCTTGCCGACGCTAAAGCCGGGGAAATCGCGTTCAACGATAAAGCCAGTGATCCCTTTGTAGCCTTTCGACGGATCGGCGTTAGCGAAGAGGAGATAAATGCCTGCCTCTGCACCATTAGTGATCCACATCTTGCGGCCATTGAGAACGAAGGAGTCACCATCGAGTTTAGCGGTCGTGGTCATGCCGAACGCATCACTCCCTGAGCCTGGTTCGGAGAGCGCATAGGCACCAACCGTGTCGCGTGCGAGGCGCGGAAAAAATCGCGCCTGTTGCTCTTGCGAGAGCCAGCGTAAGAGGGCATTGTTGACAAGAGTATTCTGCACATCGACACAAACGGCGACGGCAGGATCAACCCGAGCCAGCTCTTCAATAGCGAGGATGGACATCAGAAAGTTCGACCCTGCCCCGCCATACGCTTGGGGAATTTCAATGCCCATCACTCCTAGTGCAAAAAGTTCGTCAATGAGTTCGCGCGGGAGCTTGCTCGCGCGGTCCATATCCATCACGTGCGGTTTAACGCGTTTTTCAGCAAAATCACGCACGGCCTCACGGAACAGCACTTCGTCGTCAGTCAGTGTTGTCACTGGTAGGCGTGTCTCTGTTTCGTCTGGCATAGTGCTACCTCCCTTTTTTCGTGAGAGACGTGGCAAGCATTTCACGTTGCTCTGCCACTGTCTAGACGTTATAGTCTTTCCCTTTAGCAGCAAGAGTTGCAACGAGAGATAGGGAACAACCCATGAAGATCGGTCTGATTTCAGATACGCATATTCCCGAAGCGATGCCTGAGTTGCCAGCACAAGTACGAAGCGTTTTTGCCGGGGCGGATTTGATTCTGCACGCTGGTGATCTCCACTGCTTAGATGTCTTGAACTGGCTGGAAGAGATTGCACCTGTGTTTGCCTGCCGCGGCAACGGAGACGAAGGGTCTGGTGGGCGTGAGGTGGTTCCTGAAGATCCGCGTTTGCGTGAGACCTTTGTCACAACTAGTGCCGGGTTCCGCATCGGCATGGTGCACGATGTGCTCGACCCGCACGAATTTCCCAAATGGCCCCTGATTCGGACGATGGAGACCTACTTCAGTGGCCCAACGGATTTAATCATTTGTGGGCACACGCATGTCGAGTCGATCAAACGCTACGACAATGTCCTGGTGATTAATCCCGGCAGCCCCACATTTCCCCATAACTACAGTGCGCAACCCGGAACCGTGGCAGTGCTGACCCTAGAAGAACATCGTGGGGGGAGTATCACGGTCTATGATTTGAAGACGCTGGCAGCACTGCCGGGGCTAGAGGTGACGTTTTAAAGGATTGCGGATTGTAGATTGCGGAATGAAGGGCATTGATTGAAAATTTGAGATTACGAAAGACAAGGGCAGACAGAAAGTGAACGCGAGCGAAATGCAGAAACGCACAAGAGCTTTCGCTTTGCGAATCGTTCAGCTAGTAGTCAGTCCATTTAGTTTTGAGGGATAGGGTTTCGTCATGCCCGCGCAGGCGGGCATCCAGGGAAATTCAGCAGTGGCCTGTAGTTCAGCCGCCTGGATTCCCGCATTCGCGGGAATGACGTTCCTTGAGTTATCCATCAAAACTTTCTGGACTATCTACTTAGTCGAAAAATTGCCGAGGAGTAGAACTGCTGACGTTATTGGTCGACAGTTACTTCGGTGTGGAACTTCGGTTGGTGCAAATTACCGAGCCGCATGCCGAGCGAGATCATAGGCTGACTTTATTGCAAAGATGGGGATTGTTGAAGAAGAGGCCGACGAGTCGGGCTCTTGGCTTGAACTCTCAGTAGAGAAGGGAATTCTCCACAGAAAAGAGGTCGAGGAACTTTTCGCCGAAGCCAATCAACTCGTCGCTATTACCGTTGCCTCCATCAAGACCGCAAGAAAGCATAAACTTGCAGTAACGAGCAATTTCATGCCTTAGTAACAATTTTTCGCAACTAATCCGCAATCCGCAATCCGAGCTCCGCAATTTTTCTCACCCTGCATTATGAATCACAAACACGTGGCATGGAGCTTTCCGCACCAGCTTCTCTGGTAAACTCGAAATGAGGTGCAGATGAAAGCCTGGGTGTGTATGCGCACTGAGGGCAACGACATCGATATGGTGCTCATGCACGGCATGGAGCACATGTTCGAACAGCTCGCCTCGTTCTATCAGTGTCTCACACTGTGACGAATTCCCGAGGTGCTCTCGCTGGATGCGAGTAAGCCATTCTTGGGCTTTTTCACGCGCATTTCTATCGAGCGCATGGTAATCGCCACTGGTCATCTGGTACAACTTGCTGGTCGGATCGACAATGACATGGAGCAGGTACAACCGACCATCGAACTCGGTTGCAAGTGCTTTTGCATATTGCAAGGCTGCATCCGCTTCAGATGAGAAATCCGTGAGGAACAGGATGCGCTTCATTTCCACCATGATCCGCCTCCTTTGGGACCGACGGCCCCAGTTCCGCGAACGTGAAGTTCCGAAGTGACCTATCCACCTAAACTAATCATTTCCAGCTTACGATGTTCCTTGGGGTTGTAGCCTTTCGGTGAATTGAGCGCGGCCAAACGCTCTTCGGAATAACGGTCGGTTCGAACCTGCCAAATGCGACTGATAAACGCCAGCACTTCGTCATCAGCGGCACCGTTACGCATCAGTGTCTTCAGGTCATGGCCAGTGTTGGCAAAAAGACACGTGACGAACTTGCCGTCAGCAGTGATACGTGCCCGCGTACAGGAAAAACAAAACGGCTCACTTACTGAAGCAATCACGCCGATGTCGCCACGGCCATCAACGAACTGGTAATCCACCGCTGGCGCACTCCCTTTGTCGCGTCCGACTTCTTGTAACGGGTAGTGGTGATCAATCGCAGCAATGATTTCCTTCTTAGAGACAAGTTTCTCGGATTTCCAATTGTTGGCGTTGCCAACATCCATGAATTCAATGAAGCGTAAGGCAAACTGATGTTCACGGGCGAACCGCACAAGATCGAGAATCTCGTCATCATTGACGCCACGTTCGATCACGGCATTGATTTTTATGGGGGTCAGGCCAACCCGTTTTGCTGTAAAGAGTCCATCAAGAACCTTATCAAGATCTCCGCGCTTGGTGATCTGCCGAAATCGATCCGGCTGTAAGGAATCGATACTGACGTTAATTCTCTTCAGGCCAGCATTCTTGAGCGCAGCGGCACGCTCTGCCAATAACGATCCATTCGTGGTTAAACAAATGTCTGGCGGAGTATCGAGAGAAGACAACTGGGCAAGTAGTTTGTGGAGGTCTCGCCGTGCTAACGGCTCGCCACCAGTTAAACGGATCTTCTCGACCCCAAGCGAGATAAACAAGCGCGAGAGGCGAGTAATTTCCTCGAAGGTCAGCACTTCCTTCCGTTCGAGCCACTCGTATTCATCGAGCGGCATGCAATATGTACAGCGAAAATTACACCGGTCGGTGACAGAGATTCGCAGGTCTTTGAGTGGTCGTCGGTAAGTGTCCTGTAACATATGGCTATCCGAGTACAAGCCATTATAACCATCAGACTTTGATAGCCAAGGAGGGTAGGTGTATTTGGCAGGTGTATTTGATGAAGCGGTAACGCCGTGCCGAGCTGAACTCTCGACACGGCGTCAATGGTGTATCAGCTCTTGGTTACGCTTGTTGTACTGCGCTGAGTTTCCAACTATTGGGGCCAACGGAACGACTGAACGTCCAATACTCCTCAAACTGGACCGAATCAGAGTCGCTACCACTGACAACCGTGTTGCTCTTAGTCTCAACGGTGTAATCCAACAGATTTGCTAACAACTTGATGGTGATGAAATCTTCGCCACTTTCGGTCCATGCTTCCGTGATGGTGCTCTCACGTAAAGCGATATTTTCCATTTTGTTCTGTTGACCACGTGAACGTAGATTGTTGATCTCCTCTTCCCACATTTGCATGAGTTCATTGCCACACAACGAGCGTAACGTTGTTGTATCCTGCTTATTCCAGGCGCCTTGAATCTTGAAGAAAAGATCCTGAGCTGTCTTGAGAAACTTCTCAGAGGAGAAATCGGGGTCCATTGCCGAGAGTGTTCGGTAATCGACATGATCGGACGACGGTGTCGCTTGGAACGGAGCATTGACAGGCGCCTGAGAACCAAAGGTGTTGGGTGCCTGGTAATTGGTCTGCCGATAGGGCATCGAACCATAACCGGTTGCTGCCGCTGGGGTCATAAATTTTTTGTAGAGAAAGTATCCGAGACCAGCCAAGAGCACTAATTCAAAGAGGCCGAATCCACTACCGCCAAGGCCTCCGAAACCACCAGCGTGAGCAAGACTGGAGAACAACATGGAACCTAAGAACCCACCGAGCATGGCCGTGCCGAGGCCACGCATGAAACCACCGGCTTGTGGTGCCATTGGTGCAGCTTGTGGAGTTGAAGGAACCGCATTTTGACGTTGCGGGTTTGCATAGCCTGGTGCTGAGTGCGATGGGGAATCGTAACTGCGGGAACCGCGAAAACCTCCCGAACGACCCCCTCCAGCTCGGGCTTCTGCGTACTCCTCGAAGACGACAACTGAAGCAAAAAGAAAAGCAAAGAACCCTATTGCTGAAAGAAGCAGCCGACGCACCAATACAGTCATAGACTCTCTCCTTTTAGGACATACGTTAATGAAGCAAGGGTAGCACCAACATCCCTCGTCTAAAATATAGGGGAGGTGCTTAATGCATAGAAAAAATAAATGGCTCAGTCACCCTTTTCTCAATCTATAGTGTGGCCTTCCGTCCCAGCAGCAGGATTTATCTCTTCGTCTTGCGGCTGTTTCTTCTCTACAAACAAAACGGGGCAACGTTTCCATTGCCCCGTTCGTTGAGTCAGCGACTAACTATTGGTTAGTCAACCGCGCGGCCACTGCGGAGCAGTTTGCCTGGGGTTGCGCCGGTGCAATTACCATCCTGGAAGGTTTCTTCACCATTGATCAGGATGTGTTTGTAGCCGGTCGCCTTCTGCACGCGCCGCCATTCGTTAGCTGGTAGATCGTAAAGGATCTCACTTGGGAGTGAGTTCACGGTGTTGATGTCGTAGACGACGATGTCCGCCGCTTGGCCTTCACGTAGCGTGCCACGATCCTTGAAGCCTGCCGCCCATGCCATCAAGCCGCTGAGGCGGAAGTGCGCTTCTTCGAGTGACAACGTGTTGGTCTCACGGACGAGCCACGACAACACTTCGGTTGGGTAGATCGCTGGGGTGATGAACTTCACGTGCGCACCACCGTCCGACACGCCTGGCATGATGTACGGTGAACTCATCAGGTCTTTGTAGCCAGCAATGTTCGAGTTCTCGACTGGGCCTGCCCATTCGGTGCGCAGGTCGTCAGCCACAGAGAGGTCGAGCATTGCGTCAATGACGTGTTTGCCTTCCTTCTCGGCGATCTGCGTGACTGACATGCCTTCGTATTTCAGCTTGAGGTCTGTGTTACGCACTTTGCGAGCAATGAACTTGTGGAATTCGCCGAAGACGATGTTCAACGTTTCCATGCCGCCTGCATCGTAGTCGGCGCGCATGGCAGCGCGGAGTTCCGGCTTCGACATCTTGGCTTTGCGCTCTTCGACAGTGCCGAGGGTCGCATCTTTCCAGGCTGGGATACTGTCGAACAGGTTCCAGTCTTCCAATGTCATACGCACAGGGGCGCGGGCAGTGACAGCCTGACCGAACACACGTACGCCACGTGCATTAGCAGCTTCAACCCAATTCAACTGCGCTTTGTGGGATTCTGGATGACGGTCGCTGATCAGGATCGCATTGTAGAGCAGTGGACGTCCAGCAGTCTCTGTCATCTTTTCCAGGAACTTGAAGTCGTCTTCAATACCAAACGAGCTTTCGCTGGCGCCGGACTGTGTGAACTGGATGCAGCCATCACCAGTTTCAGCCATCGCTTTTGCCATGGTGAGATAGAATTCATCAGGCAGAATGTCGGTGATCATCGGCGTACCATCGTAGTCGCGTTGCACGGACACGCGGCCTTCGGGCACCAAGCGCTGCGCTGACCAGCCTGCTGCTCCACACTTCATGGCTTCTTTGAAATGTCCAATGATGGTGGCCATCTCTTTTTCATTGGGGAAACGTTTCTTGGCTGCATCGAAACCGCCCATGACATAGGCAACGGCCGGGGCGATGGGGAACAGGTGGGAAACGTTAATGCCGAGCGGCATGCGTGAGAGGCGATCCATATATTGCGGGAAGGTTTCCCAGTCAACTTTCATCGACACGCGCATTGGTTCCAAGGGAATGGCCTCAGTGCGTGACAGAGCCAACATCGCGCGGTCAGCATCTTGTGGGCGCAGCGGCGCAAAGCCGAAGCCGCAGTTACCAATCGTGACTGATGTTACACCGTGCCAGCTACCGATTGAGCAATAGGGATCCCAATGGAGCTGGGCATCATAGTGGGTGTGCAGGTCAATGAACCCTGGAGCGACAATGAGGCCAGTGGCATCGACAACTTTTTTGGCATCGCTGGCATTGAGACGGCCAATCTGCACGATTTTGCCATTCTTAATACCAATGTCGCCTTTGTAACGCGGAACCCGAGTTCCATCGACAACCGTACCGTTTTTAATGATCGTATCGAATTGCGGCATAATCCCTCCTTACAGCGTTTGGTAATTGGTTACGAAAATTTTATGAATCCATCAAGAGGAGCCAGAGAAAGCGCGGTGCCTTGCGTTCTTTGTGTCTATTGTGGTGGTTCTCGCTCATGTTCAACTTGCTGTTTCATGATGGCAGTCTCCCTTTTCATAAAACGATGAACGACAGATAAGATCAACATCCCTCACCTTGCTTATCCGGCTAGTAGAATGAACTATCTCTCTATCTGCTGTCAAGCTTGGGCGGAGAGGAAATTTTTTGCCTCTCCTGTAGCTCGGACGAAGCACAGCGAAATTCGGGAAGATCTAAGGCGAATTCTGGAAAAGAAAATCCCCCTATATCAGTCAGGAGTAGCGGGGCGGATGAAGATGTCCCACTTGGGCAACTTGGGATGACGCTCCAGTCGCGCTTCGACCGTCCGCATGGCTGTCTTGTTCAGGGTAATGCCGCGCA
>VGTJ01000026.1 GCA_016874775.1 Deltaproteobacteria bacterium | reverse complement strand
TATCGTAAATGAACCAGAAATAGACTTCGTTACGCCACTGTACCCAGTTGAGGTTATCTCCGCCGTTTGAATGAAACGTATGGCGCATGCGGTACCACATCTGTAGTTCCGCGTTACCGATACGTGTTGAGGCGAATGACGATGATACTATCCCAAGTAGGGTAGCGACACCGAGCAAAGCGCTCAGAATTGTTATTTGTATTCTACGAGTTGTCCTCATGTATAACTGCCCTCCTTACCCCTAAAGAAATCATTTGCGATAGAAGTGAAATAGATCTCTCCATGCCCTGCTATTTCAATGAAAAATGCAGTGGTGTTCACTACTTGTGCGCCACTTCCCCCTTTCCCGCTAGAAGACACTCCCTGTCGTTTCCGCTTGGATGCGAATCCGGCGCTGTCTTCACGTCGCTGTCGTTACCACCGAAGTCGTCGAATGCCCACAATCAATGCTGTAGAGACCCTATGTCAACAGCAAAACCCCTAAAGGACGACTTTCTTAATGTCGCGCCTTATAGCCCAAAAGGACTAGAAGTGCAAGTTTTTTTGCGCGAATTTTTACAGGTGGTAAGAACGGGGACATCGTTCTTCTGGAAAGGCCCGTCACCGCTGGCTTATCCAGCAGTGACAAGAGCCAACGATCCTCACCAGGGGAGTGTGTTTGGGCGTACGCCTTTGTCGGAATGACAAAGACAAGAATTGGCTACGCATTGTAGTGTGCTTAGCACCAAAACACTGAGCTACTGCTGGTCAATGAAATCCTTCAACCGTTGCCGGACGTCCTCTGGTCGTTCCTCGGTGGGGTAATGTCCGGTTCCCAGAACAACGTACAAATCTGCGGTTGATACAGTTTCCTTAATCTTTTTTCCTTCGTCCAGTGGTACGTACGTATCTCGATCGCCCCAGATCAGTTGCGTTGGAATTTTGAGTTGGGCCAGATTGGGGATGGCTTCACTTTTTAATACTGAATCGAGGTTCAGTTCTTTCACTTGTTTGAGCAACGCCACCCGCGCACCAGGATCATTCTGGAAGACTTTCAGATAATCATTCATTACTGAATCTGACATCGATTTGGGTTTATCGACACCACCGCGGAGCGTGCGTTGTAAAAACCAGTCTCCGGTGAGCGTGCCACCTACCAGTGGGATCTTCAGGAGCCAGAGACCGGGGGCTGAATGGCCGGGGTGGAGGGGGGTATTCAGAAGCGCAAGCTTGCGCACTTTCCCTGGGTTACGAATGGCATACACAGTAGCGATGGAACCGCCGATGCCATGCCCAACGATAATGGGATTCTCAAGATGAAACCCATCAATAAACTTACTGAGCTGGGTGACATAGGTGTCGATGCTGTATACCTGATTCTGCGGTTTTTCTGAGAGCCCTGAGCCCATTAGATCGAGCGCATAGATCGTGTTGCCATAGGTGAGCCCAGGGCTGATACTGCGCCAGATGTTTGACGATGTGAGAAAACCGTGCAGAAAAATGAGCGGCTTGCCGAGTCCGTCCTGGCGATAGTGCAATGAGACGCCATCAATCTCAACATATTTCGCGTCCTGGTTCTGTTCTTTGAGTTGCTGCGCTGTGAGGCTCGTTCCCGATGGACCACAACCGACCGTACTGACCAACAGCATTGTGAGTATGCTCGTGACAACGGACCACCGTTTCATCTGTCCTCCTCGCTTATGAATGCCGCCTGTTGCGTCTGCTGATTTGACAGGCGCATAGGCGATCCGCACAATGCACAGCCTGGCAAACACTGCTACGTAGCGACTTGTATATGATTGTGGCTGGCTAATCTAGTGCTGCCATTCCCTGTTCCAGTTGTGAGTGGGGTGCGGGACATAGAGACTAGACGGCTGACTATGAAAGGAGACCCTCATATGGCTGAACTTGGACTGTTTGAAGCAATGTTTTCGACGCGGAGCTTGCGTCATTTGAAAACGGACCCTGTTCCTGACGATGTAATCCACCAGATTCTCGATGCAGCGATTCGTGCCCCGAGTGGTGGGAACAACCAACACTGGCGGTTCCTGGTCGTCAAAGATCCCGAGGTGAAGAAACAGATCCAAAAGGTCTACCAAAAGGGGTGGGGGGATGCACAGTCGATGTACCGTAATCGTCCTGCGCCTACGCATCTGGGTGAACAGAAACTGCGTGGCATTCTTGATGCCGCGACGCACCTGGCTGAGCATTTGGCCGAAGCGCCAGTGCTCATCATTGCCTGTCTGAAAGAACGACCGATGCCTCCAGCGCTAGCGGCGAAGCTGTCGCGGTTGTCTGGATCGAGCATTTATCCGGCGGTACAAAACATCCTGTTAGCTTGTCGAGCCCACGGACTGGGCGCGACGTTGACCACCGTTGCTTCGCTGTATGAGGATGACCTTAAACCCATTCTCAAACTGCCTGATGATGTGAACACCTACGCGCTGATTCCGATTGGGTATCCGCGTGGCAAGTTCGGGCCAGTGACCCGCATGGCGGTTGAGGAAGTGGCGTGTGTGGATCAGTGGGGGAAGGCGTTTAAGAAGTAGTCGGTAGCCAGCACGGAGGCAGAGTAGCCAGAAGTCAGCATGGGAAAACAAGTAGCCAGTAGCCAGCATGGGAGAATGAAGAGGCAGCATCACATTATTCCTTTTTCTCTACTGACTACTGAATGCTGACTACTTTCTTCACGGTAAAAGATCCGCAACCGAGATGCTTCCGTGCGGCGCAGCCAATGGCGTTACCGCATCTGTCGCGAGATAAAACGTGCAGGTGCGATACGCGTGTCCGTGCGGCTGATTGGGCATGGGGATCGGATCGCGAAAAACTTCTAAGCGTCGATCGACTAAATTCAGCACCCAATATTCCTGGATATCGGCACTGGCATAGAGGCTGGATTTTTCGCCACGATCGAAAGCAAGAGTGGACTCTGCAACTTCGACAACGAGCAGGGCTGTTGCTGGATGGGCTGCGGCGTAATCTCGAACTGAGCCTTTGACAACTGCGATATCAGGTTCTGGTTGCGAAAAGGGAGAAAGATTCAAAGGTAATTGCATTCGCAAGACACAGCCAGAAGCGAACAGCGTCCGTAAAGCTTCGTAAGCAAGGAGTACGCTGGTTGCATGTGGACTGTTTTGTGGACTCATCGCGATAATTCTTCCTCCGATAAGCTCTACATGTTCCCCTGGGCGAAACACGCCCTTTTCCGCCATCTCGTAATACTCAACACAAGTCCACAGGCGAGTATGAGGTTCGGAAGGACACCCCTCGGTTGCCAAAGTCTGTACGACTGCTGCCATGTCCTGAATTCTATCCCCTTTACTCGGATTGGCAATCAGGCAGTGGAAATCAGAAATGAGAATCGTCTCTTACCCGAGCACCTCTTCGTATGCTCCAGGTTCAAAGCCGATCAGTAGTTTTTTCCCTTTGCGCACGGTTGGCGCACGCAGGTTTCCCGAAGGACCAATCATTACCGCGAGCAATTCTTCACGACTCGGTTTATCTTTGTCGAGACGAAAGCGAACAACTTTCTTTCCTTTTGCTGCGATAACTTCGGATACCTCGTGAGTGAGTTTGAGGGCTGCGTCTGGACCAATACGCTCTTTGCGCGCATCGACGAGGGTTTTTGCCGAGATGCTTTTCTTCGCAAGAAACTCTTGCGTCTTGCCACAGGTCACTCACCCAGGGCGATGATAGTACCAGTCAACCGTTCCCGCCATACGTTCCGCTCCTCCTCAAAAAAAATCATAACTCAAACGACGCCTAAAACCGCAATCCTGCTCAGGGCTTTTTCCGCAAACTATTAGTGATAATCCACTCATAGCCATCCACCAGCGCCATCCAGGCCGAGGCGAGCAAGTCGCGTGACTTACGCATCGTGC
This sequence comes from Deltaproteobacteria bacterium, assembly GCA_016874775.1. Classification (NCBI taxonomy): domain Bacteria; kingdom Pseudomonadati; phylum Myxococcota; class Myxococcia; species Deltaproteobacteria bacterium. The sequence continues at coordinate 38,161 of VGTJ01000026.1, read as the reverse complement.
TCCATTGGTGACGGCCGTCGCTAAACTTTTGTACTGAGACGACTTCTGCCGCTGTTCCTTCGCCACCACGATGGGTATACGACTCCATGACCCGCACGCCTTCAATAAACGGGAAATGTTCGATTAACACGCGCTGCAAGGCTTTATCAAGCGCGTTGACTCCACCAACGCCTTGGGCAGCACCAAACGCTTCATGGCCGTCGATCTCTACGACGACAACTGCGTCGATGGCACTACGTCCATTCCATTCCTCGTCCACCACGCGCCACCGAATGACGCGAAAGGGCGGGTTGTACATCGGATTGCCTCTCCAACGCTCGACCTCATGTGACGCCTGCGGTGCAGTGGCGGCATCAAAAAACTCTGTGGCTGGGACGTGCCGATCTGTCATGATGACTCCGTTGCAGTAAACTCCATTATTCTGTTTGTAACCATCGGAAGTGGACGAGATTCCTACAGTTAATTCTGTAGTGCCTTACTCTTGCGTCAGGGTATCCCAATGAATCTCCCAAAACTGTGGGAGCGGAGGCGCGAATTCAAAGTGACCACCAAAACACTCAAAGCTGGGCTTATGGGTCAGGCGTTCGCGCAGCAAATGCAAATATTCCTCAAGATCCGCATTCTTCGGTCTGCCAATGTCGACCCGCTGTCGTTGGCCACATTTCTTACAACTGATATCGATATGCATAGCCCTCCGCGCAGTGGTCACGAGTCAACTGGTTTCTATTTGCCTACCACGATCGTGCCATGAATCGCAAGTTCAGCGATGCCCAAAAAGGGTCACGACCTACTACATCTTGTAGGTGAGGCGTGCGGCTTGTCAAATTTGTAGGGGTTTGTTAAGAAAAGCCATGACAGTGACCCCGTACGAACGAACGAACCCAAAGCCCGTCTTCCACAAAGTAGATGGGCTTTTTTGCATCTGCCGGTGAGAGGATAGTGCTATGCTCCCGACCGTAATTCCTGAAGGTCTTACCTTTGATGATGTGTTACTTGTCCCTGCGATGTCGGATTTCATGCCGAAGGATGCCGATGTCTCGACATTGCTCAGCCGCAATATCCCGCTCAACGTGCCGCTCGTCAGTGCCGCGATGGATACTGTGACCGAATCGCGCACGGCGATCGTCATGGCGCAGTCTGGTGGGATCGGGATTGTCCACCGCAATCTCAGTATTTCCGACCAAGCTGCAGAAGTCGAAAAAGTCAAGAAATTTGAAAGTGGGATGATCACTGACCCGGTGACGATCACGCCGGACCTGTCCATCGCCGAAGCGCGGACGATCATGGAGCGCTACCATATTTCGGGACTGCCTGTGACGAAAGACGGCACCCTGGTCGGTATCCTCACAAACCGTGACTTACGCTTCGAGAAACGGCCAGATCGGCGTGTCGCGGAAGTCATGACCAAGGAACGCCTCGTCACTGCCCGTCCAGGGATTAGCCTTGAGGAAGCGAAAGACATTCTGCATCAGAATCGCATTGAAAAGCTGCTCGTCGTTGATGAGCGGATGCGTCTCAAAGGGCTGATTACGGTCAAAGATATCCAAAAGACGATTCAGTTCCCCTATGCGTGTAAAGATAGTCAGGGGCGTCTGCGCGTGGGGGCAGCGATTGGAACGGGTGATGATCGCGAAGCTCGCGTAGAAGCGTTAGTGCGGGCGGGAGTGGATGTTGTCGTAATCGATACTGCGCACGGCCATTCGGCCGGTGTGATTGAGACCATCCAGATGGTGAAGCACACGTTTCGGCAATTAGATGTCGTTGCTGGCAACGTTGCAACCTCCGAAGGGACTGCGGCGTTAGTCGAAGCTGGAGCAGATGGGATCAAAGTTGGCATGGGGCCGGCATCCATTTGTACAACGCGTGTGGTCTCGGGTGTTGGCGTCCCTCAACTCACGGCTATTGCCGATAGCGTGCGGGTAGCGTCACCAGCCGGGGTGCCGGTGGTTGCCGATGGTGGAGTACGTTTCTCGGGTGATATTGTCAAAGCATTGGCCGCAGGCGCACACACAGTGATGATGGGTAGTATGTTTGCTGGCACTGCCGAAAGCCCAGGTGAGACCATCCTGTACCAAGGACGGACCTATAAAGTATATCGTGGGATGGGGTCGCTCGAAGCGATGCGCGAACGTGAAGGAAGCCGCAACCGCTATTTTCAAGATGACGAAGAAAGTGCAGGAAAGCTGGTTCCTGAAGGAATTGAAGGGCGAGTACCGTACAAAGGGAGCCTCTCCGCGATCGTCGATCAAATGGTCGGTGGCATCAAAGCCGGCATGGGGTACACTGGCTGCCCGACCCTGATTGATCTACGCACCAAGGCGAAATTTATGCGCGTGACCTCGGCTGGATTGCGCGAGAACCATGTGCACGATGTCATTATCACCAAGGAAGCACCGAACTATCGATTAGAGTAGAAAAAATAGCTGTCAGCGCTCAGCCTTCAGCAGTCAGCCAAAAGTGGCCGATTGCAAAATCTCCTCAGAAGCTGAAAGCTGATCGCTGAAAGCTGAATGCTAGTGTAGTCATGATTCTTATCCTCGACTTTGGCAGCCAATACACCCAACTCATCGCTCGCCGGGTGCGTGAGGCGAACGTCTATTGCGAGATTCACCCCTACAACCTGTCGCTTGAACGTATCAAAAAGTTACAACCGGAGGGCATTATCCTTTCTGGCGGGCCAGCGAGCGTCTATGCCAAAGATGCACCGATGATGGACGCACGCGTCCTCGATGTGTCCGTGCCGTTCCTGGGCATCTGCTATGGCATGGGGGTGTTGTATCAGTTGACCGGTGGCTCGGTTGCGCAAGCAGACCGACGGGAGTTTGGCTCTGCGCAAGTTGTTATTGACGATACCGCAGACTTGTTTGCCGGATTCTCAGCGACCGCTGAAACTCGCGTGTGGATGAGCCACGGCGACAAGATGGAATCTCTGCCGCCAGGGTGGAAAATCTTGGCGCATTCCGCCAACTCGCCGATTGCCGCCTCGCGGGACCAGACGGGCCGCTTCTTCAGCTTGCAGTTTCATCCTGAAGTTGTCCATACTGAGCGTGGTCGCGAGATCCTCAAGAACTTCTTGTTTCGTATTTGCCAGTGCACGCCCGATTGGACGATGGCAGGATTCATCGAGCGTGAGACCGAGAAGATTCGTAAACGAGTGGGAGATCAACAGGTCGTATGTGGGCTGAGTGGTGGGGTGGATTCCGCCGTTGTCGCCTTGTTGATTCACAGAGCGATCGGCAATCAGCTCACGTGTGTCTTTGTCGATAACGGCCTGCTGCGCAAAGATGAAGCAGAACAAGTTGTTTCTGTCTTTTCGAAGCTTGGACTCAATCTGCGTCATGTAGATGCGACGCAGCGGTTTCTCAGCAAGCTGGCTGGTATCGAAGACCCGGAGCAGAAACGGCGCATCATCGGCCATACCTTCATTGAGGTGTTTGATGAGGCGGCTCATAGTCTTAAAAATGTTCGCTTTCTTGCACAGGGTACGCTCTATCCAGATGTGATCGAGTCGGTGTCGTTCAAAGGACCATCGGCGACGATTAAGAGCCATCACAACGTGGGTGGGCTGCCTGAACGGATGCGTTTGGAATTGATCGAGCCGTTACGCGAATTGTTCAAAGACGAAGGACGCGTGCTGGGGCGCTTGCTGGGGCTACCAGAGGAAATCATTGGCCGCCAGCCGTTTCCGGGACCAGGCCTCGCCATTCGTATTCTCGGGCCAGTCGAACCTGAGCATCTGACGATCTTGCGTGCGGCGGATGCTATTGTCGAAGCGGAAATTCGTGCGGCAGGGCTGTACGATAAAGTGTGGCAAGCGTTTGCCGTACTCCTACCTGTCAAAACCGTTGGCGTGATGGGCGACGAGCGAACCTACGAAAATGTGATTGCGTTACGAGCCGTCGAAAGTGTGGATGGTATGACTGCCGACTGGGCGCGTTTGCCGTATGATGTCCTTGGCAAGATCTCCAGCCGCATTGTGAATGAAGTCCGTGGAGTGAATCGGGTGGTGTACGACATCTCGTCGAAGCCACCGGCAACTATAGAGTGGGAGTAACTAGCGATTGACGAACAGAACCGGAGAACCGGAGAATGGGAGAACCGGAGAAAAGAAGAGAAAGCCCTCTCTCTAAATCTCCGATTCACCGTTTCCCCGTTTCTCGGATTCGGCGGGGTTGAGTGAGGTAGGTACAATGAGTTTCGTTCATCTACATCTGCACACGCAGTTTAGTCTGTTAGATGGCGCCAATAAGATTAAGAACCTGATGCCCCAGGTGGAGAAACATGGCATGCCTGCGGTGGCGATGACCGATCATGGCAACATGTTTGGGGCGATCGAGTTCTATCGGACCGCAGCGCAGCATGGTGTGAAACCTATTGTTGGCTGTGAGGTGTATGTTGCACCTAAAAGCCGACTCGATCACAGTGGTGGCTCTGGTGCAGATGAACATGAACACGGCGGTAATTTTCATCTTATCTTGTTAGCGATGAACCTTGATGGCTATCGTAACTTATGCCGTCTGGTTTCTGCCGGTTTTACTGACGGCTTCTATCGCAAGCCACGTATCGATAAGGAACTGATGCGTGAGCATAACACAGGGATCATTGCGCTATCAGGTTGTTTGAGCGGCGAAGTCGCACGGGCCATGTTAGTAGGCAAAGAACACCTCGCTCGCCAAGCTGCGGAAGAGTATGCCGCGATTTTCGATGATCGCTTCTATATTGAGATTCAAGCCAACCACCTTCCCGAGCAGGAGAAGATCAATCCTGCCCTGATTGAACTCTCGCGTCAGTTAGCGCTCCCCTTGGTTGCAACGAATGATTGTCATTATCTCAAAGCTGAAGATGCCGAGGCGCATGAAGTTTTGCTGTGTGTGCAGAGTGGCAAAGTCTGGTCCGATGAGAAACGCTGGCGCTTTGGGACGAACCAACTCTATGTGAAGTCGCCGGAAGAGATGCTGGCCGAGTTTTCTCACTGCCCAGAGGCGATTGCCAATACGGTCGAGGTAGCCAGTCGCTGCAACTTGGAACTCTCCTTTGGGAACTTCCTGTTTCCTGTCTACGATGTTCCGAAGAAAGAGACGCTTGAAGAAGCATTGAAGAAGAAAGCTCGGGCTGGACTTGAGGAACGGTTCGAGCAGATTCGTGCCTATACGCCTGAGTGGAATGCTGAAAAAGAGCAAGAGTACTACGATCGTTTGGAGTTTGAACTGCAAGTCATCGAGAAGATGGGGTTCTCTGGGTACTTCCTCATCGTCTCTGACTTCATTGGTTATGCCAAGTCGCAAGGCATTCCTGTTGGTCCAGGTCGTGGCTCGGCTGCTGGTTGTCTTGTTGCCTACTCCACGAAAATTACTGATGTCGATCCGATTCGTTACCAACTGCTCTTTGAGCGGTTCTTGAATCCTGGCCGTAAGAGCATGCCTGATATCGACGTCGATTTTTGTTTCGAACGTCGCGATGAAGTCATTCGTTATATCAAGGAGAAATACGGGTCCGACAAAGTTGCCCAGATCATCACCTTTGGAACGCTCAAAGGCAAACAAGCGATAAAAGATGTCGGTCGCGTGCTGGAATTTTCCTATGGTGACACCGATCGTATCGCGAAACTCTATCCAGCGCCGAAGCAGGGCAAAGACTTTCCTCTAGAAGCGGCGATGGAGATGGAGCCGCGGCTGCGCGAGCTGCGCGATAAGGGGGACAAAGAAAAGAAGCTGTTCGATTATGCGCTGAAGCTCGAAGGCCTGCTGCGTCATGCTTCAAAGCATGCTGCTGGCATTGTGATCTCACCGGCGCCATTGGTTGAGCACATTCCGCTGTTCGTTGATAAAGAAGGCAACGTGCTCACGCAGTATTCCGGTCCTGATGTCGATACCATTGGGTTAATCAAATTTGACTTCCTCGGATTGAAAACCCTGACGTTACTTGATGACACAGTAAAGCGCATCAAGAAGAGTCGTGGGGTCGATGTCGATTTGAGTACGCTACGCATCGATGACAAAAAGACCTATCAAGATCTCACTCGCGGTGAAACTGTGGGTGTCTTCCAGATGGAAGGCAGCGGGATTCGTAAACTCATCACTCAGCTTAAGCCGAGCAGCTTTGAGGATATCATCGCCGTGATCGCCTTGTTTCGTCCCGGACCGCTGGATAGCGGTGCGGCGGAACAGTTCATCAAACGCAAGCACGGCAAAGAGCAGATTTCTTATTCGCACAAGTTGCTCGAACCAGTGCTGAAAGAGACCTACGGCGTGACCATCTATCAGGAGCAGGTCATGCAGATTGCCCAGGTCTTGGCAGGATACAGTCTTGAAGATGCCGATAACCTGCGGCGCGCGATGGGTAAAAAGAAAAAGGAAGTGATGCAGGAAGAGCGTGCGCGATTCCTCAAGGGCACGACCAATCAGAAGATCCCCGAGAAACTCGCGGGTGAAATCTTCGATCAGATGGAGACGTTTGCGGCATATGGCTTTAACAAATCACACGCAGCTGCCTATGCGTTGATTTCCTATCAGACTGCGTATCTCAAGTCGCATTACCCACAGGAGTTCATGGCCGCGCTCATGAGCCTTGAGATGGGCGATACCAACAAGACCTATAAGAATATCGCTGAGTGCCGCTTGCAAGATATTCCGGTGTTACCGCCAGACGTCCATGAGAGCGATGAAGGCTTCACTGTCAGTGGCGAAACGATTCGTTTCGGTCTTGGGGCGGTTAAAGGAATTGGCTCAAAGGCTATCGAAGCGATGCAAGTTGCCCGCCAGGACGGTCCGTTCACTGATCTGCACGAATTTTGTTCACGCGTGCGAGGTTCGCAGGTCAACAAACGCGTGCTGGAAAGTCTCGTTAAGTGTGGAGCGCTTGATTCGTTCAAAGTCTCGCGCGCGCAGCTTTTCGCCGAGATCGAACCGGCGATGAAAAAGGCGGACCAAGAAGCGAAGGGTGAGAGTAACGCCAATCAGCTTGGGCTCTTTGCCAGCCTGCCGACAAAGAATGGCAATGGCCGTGCAGAACTGCCGAAGATCGAAGAGTGGAGCGATACTGACAAACTGAAAAACGAGCGAGAGACGCTCGGATTTTTCATTACCGGCCATCCGCTCGACAAGTATGTGGGGCGCCTCCATGGCGTAGTGTCATTAACGACCGAGTCTCTTGGTACGCGGCAGCATCAAGAGAAGGTCAAGCTCGCTGGCGTGGTGCATTCATTGAAGCTCAAGAACAATAAGAAGGGGGACCGCTACGCGACCTTCACTTTAGAAGATAAAGAAGGGGTGGTTGAAGTCATCGTTTGGCCTGAAGCGTATCGTCAACATGAAGCGACGATTCATGCCGATCAGCCTGTGTGTTTGAGTGGCACGCTGGATGTTGATGAAGACCGGTGTCAGGTGATCGCGAATGAAGTGGTACCGCTCGAATCGGTCGCGACGAACGAAGTGAAGCAAGTACATATCCAGGTGCCCGCCGATGTGGCGACCAGAGAAGATATGGTCGCGTTAAAGGATGTGTTGCAGCAACATTTGGGGAACTGCCAGACGTATCTTCATTTGTTGCGGCCGGACTACACCGAGACCATCATCGCCTTACCGCAGGACCTGAGCGTCGCGCCGACCCGTGCGATGCTGGTGGCGGTAGAGCGCTTATTTGGCAGCGGAGTGGCGTCGTTTCGCTAAAGATACCTATGGGACGACAACGCGACCTTACCGACAGCATTGATCCCAAGGCGGGTTATTACTACACCTCTCAGCCTGGACCGGAGCGAGTCGTCTTAGTTGGGGTGGAACGCTCGCGGTCCGATACCCGCACTGCTAACGGCGTCCAGTTTTTGGCCGAGGATTCACTTGAGGAGTTGGCACGCCTGAGTGATACGGCTGGGTTGACAGTGATGGGCACGATCAGCCAACCGTTACGTGACGGTATTCATCCCGCTACTTTCATTGGCTCGGGTAAAGTGTATGAGGTGAAAGAGCTGGTGATCGATACCAAAGCCAACGCTGTCATTTTTGATGATGATCTTTCTCCAGCGCAACAGCGGAATCTGGAAAAAGCACTGGGAGTGAAAGTCATCGACCGTAGCCAGTTGATTCTCGATATCTTTGCGCAGCGAGCGCAGAGTTTAGCCGGTAAGCTGCAAGTTGAACTCGCCCAGCTTGAATACTTACAGCCGCGACTGACACGCCAATGGTCCCATCTTTCGCGTTTAGGTGGCGGTGGCGTTGGCACGCGTGGCCCTGGTGAGACACAATTGGAAGTTGACCGTCGTCGTATTCGTGAGCGCATATCAACCTTAAAACGCCGCCTCCATGATGTTGAACGGACTCGCTCCCTACAGCGTCAAGAACGTGAGCGCGTGCCGTTTCCGACTGTCGCTTTGGTTGGGTATACCAACGCTGGGAAGTCCACGTTAATGAATACCTTAACCCGCGCTGGCGTGCTGGTTGAAGACAAACTGTTTGCGACGCTCGACCCCACCAGTCGCCGGGTGGACCTGCCTGGCGGACAACCCATACTCGTGACTGATACGGTGGGTTTCATTAACAAACTTCCACATCAACTCGTCGATGCGTTCAAGAGTACGCTGGAAGAGGTACGAACTGCGGATGTGCTACTTCACGTCATTGACGCGACCCATCCTCGTTGGGAAGACCAACAGCACGTGGTTGAACAGGTGTTGGTGGAATTGGCAGCTGGAGAGAAACCAACGCTGACGGTATTGAATAAGCTCGACCGTCTTCCTGCGGACGAAGACGCTGAAAACTCTCCTCGGCTCTTGTTGCATCAGGCTGCGAATTCGCACGGTGAGGGGCAGGTCTTTGGCATCTCGGCGCGAACCGGGGAAGGGGTACCGCAGCTCTTGTTAGCACTCGACCATTATTTCGAGCAAAGCCGCGAAATGATTCACTGCGAACTGCCGTTGAGCGCGGGACAATTGCTGGCGTGGTTGCGTCGCTCTGGCAAAGTGGTAGAAGAGGCGTACTCTGAGACAGCAGTCTCAGTAACCGCACTGGTTTCCAAAAAGGTTGCCGGGCAGTTACGAAAGCGGCTGGCAGAGACACCATCAGAGGCGGTATAGATTATAGTGGCGCAGAAAGAGCTGTTTTGATTCCTTCAGAAATCCTGAATTTGCCGAACTGCCTAACCCTACTACGCATTGGGGCCATTCCGCTTTTTCTCATTCTTCTGACTGATGGGCGTTATTCGGAAGCGCTGGTGGTTTTTGCGTTAGCTGGTATCACGGATTCGCTTGATGGTGCGATTGCCCGCCTGACGGATTCTCGTACCACCTTGGGTTCGTACATCGACCCTTTAGCTGACAAACTCCTCCTGGTCAGCTCCTTTCTGATTTTGACCTTCTTGGGATTCATTCCCCACTGGTTAGCGATCCTGGTCATTAGTCGTGATGTCATTATCCTGCTCGGATTTGGTGTCTTATTCATGATCACTGGCCGGTCGATCGTGATCAGGCCGACGTTTATTGGTAAGGCGTGTACCTTTTTCCAATTGCTGACGGTGACGCAGACACTCGTAGCGTTGCATAATCCCGAATGGAGATTCTCGTTGTTGTGGTACGGCACATTAGCGCTCGCTGGTGGGGCGACGGCGGTATCAGGACTACAGTATTTGGCGCGGGCGTTTCAGTGGCTCCATGCGCAGGAAGAAGAGCCGCCGTTGCAGATCGCACCGGAAACTCGAGGGGGAAGTCCTGAGCTGCAACAGCGATACACAGTGCAGGAACGAAAGACCGAGGCAACCAGGAGTTGAGAGAGGCGAGCAGGTGCTCCACACTATTTGCGTAAAGGCGACACGTAGTTTAACTAGTGGAGAGGGATCTTGTGCGTTGCCGTAGGAGCAACCTGAGAGCCGAGAGGGGTGGATTGTGATCCGGGTGTTTCCGCGTGTCGAAGATACGAAGGTGATGGGCCTGTTCCGCAAAGGAGTGGAAGGGCAATGGTCTGCCGCTCAGCTTGAGTGGGAGCGCCCGGTGTTATTGGACGCGTGTGAACAACGCGCTCTAGCGCATGTCTTAACCCCGATTTACCTGGGGGAACAGACCGCAATGCTTGGGGCAAGTTCTGTCATTCCCCAGTTTTTTGCTGCCCATCAAACCGAAGCGCAATTGTATCTTGCCACCTTTCTGCTCGATGAAGCACGTCACTTCGAAATCTTGACCCAGTTTTATCACAAGATCGATCAGCGTCCCCTTGAGGTCCGGGACCTCAAGGAAATTTTCCGCTATCAGGCACGCCTGTTCAAATCGCGCGACAAGGTAGAATGGCTGTGGGGAATTTTGTTAAGCGATGTCTTCTCACGTCATTTCTATAGTATTCTTGCCAAGCTCTACCCAGGCTCGTTGTTTTCCCATATTGCCAGTCGCATTCTGCTTGATGAAGCACGCCACTTGGCTTTTGCGGAGTTATCACTCAGAACGATCCTGGCTGAGGAGCCAGAACGAGCACCGAGCTTTCTCACTATGCGTGACGAACTGCTGGCGCTGATGAAAGCGATGCAACGGGCGCTGAAAGAACAAGCCAATACCATCGGTCTTGATAGTGCACTGCTGATTTCTATTGTGAGTGATGACATTGAGAAGAAGGCGCGTCGCTTGCGCCTGATCGAAGCAGAGCCAAGTATCGATGAGTAGAAATATTGCCGCCGAAATTGCGAAAACTCATTCCTTACCCGTTTCTTTCCTCTGAGAACGATGACCTGTACAACCAACCATGAAACCCTCGCGTTCCACCTCTCGCCAATTACCGCATTGGCCTCGGGCCAATCGCCCCGAACAGCTCACTGAACGACAAGATCACTTGCGTGCTCTGCCACACTGGCATGCGGCTCATCATCATGTGCTGTCCTGGCCTGTTACGGCTGAGGTCTTGGCGAATTTCCAAGAATGCCTTGCTGGACACATGGTCCTTCCGGTTGGTGTCGTCGGACCTATCACGCTTAATCTCGGACAGTATTCGCTGACTGGAGACGGGATGGTGCAGGAGGATGCACGACAAGATGATCGTGTCTTTGTTCCACTAGTGCACACCGAAGGTGGACTGTCGGCGTCGATCCAGCGCGGGATTAGTGCTGTTGCCCTCGCTGGTGGAGTAAAGACTTACGTGCTGGCCGACCGCATGACGCGTGATTCGTGTTTTGTCTTCCGTTCCACCGAAGAAGCCCTGAGTCTTGCGCGGTGGATCGAGACACAGACGGTGGCGATGGCGAAATGGCTAACCATATCTGCTCGGGAAAAACGCCATACACCACAAGAATCCAGAACAACGGGAGAGACTGAAAAGAAAGCGTTGGCTCCAACTGCAGTGATGAGTACTCATGCGGTGTTACGTGAAGTGCAAACGCATGTGATCGGCCCGATGTGCCACGTCCTGTATCGCTTCACCACAGGTGATGCGTGTGGGCCAAATATGATGACTCGTAACGCCTATGCGTTGAATCAACAGTTCGTGCTTGAGCGATTTTCCCGTGAAACAGGTATCACCCCGCTCCACGTGTTCTTGGAAACAAACATGGGAGGAGACAAAAAACCGAGTCACGCGTTTTTTCAGTTTCCTGGCCATGGGAAGGTGGTCGTCGCAGAAGCAACCCTCCCAGGTGCTGTCCTGCGCCGCGTGTTACGGGTGAGTGCGGACAGCGTTGTGGCCTTGGAGCATGCAGGGTTGCATGGGGCCCATGCGAGTGGAATGCAATCGTTTGCGTTTACTCCGGCCTCGGCTGTGGCTGCAATCTTTGCTGCCACAGGGCAGGACCTCGGCATGGTAGGGACGAGTAGCATGACCCAGGCCACTGCGACGCGTGTCGATGATGGGATTCACCTCACTATTCGTTTCTCTGGCCTTGAAGTTGGTACACTCGGTGGCGGAACCAGCTTACCCCATGCACAAGCCTACCTCCAACTCATGGATTGCCTTGGCACGGGAAAAGTGTACCGCTTCGCACAGATCATTGCCGCGACAGCGTTATGCTTGGAGTTGTCGGCAGCCGCGAGTATGGCAACGACGGGAAGTGAGAATTTTCTCCAAGCGCATTTCGAGCGCGGTGGCGTTCGGTAAGATAATGCAAAATGAAAAAGTAAAAATGAAAAATTGCAAACGAGGATTTATTTCCGTGTATTCTTCATTTTGAACGTCGCATTTTGAATTTTGTATTTTTATGAGATTGATCGTCAATCCAACCTCCGGTCGTGGGCGTGGCGCAAAAGTCGCTGAACAGGTGAGCCGCATACTGAACGCCCGGGGGGTTGTCCATGAACTCTGTGCGAGCGCCACTCCAGACGAGCCCACCAAACTCGCGCAAGCCGCGGTCAAGGACGGGTGTCCGTGTGTGGTGGCGATTGGTGGCGATGGACTTGTACATCAGGTTGCCAATGTTCTAGTTGGAACCGAGACGACGCTCGGCATCATTCCTGCGGGCATAGGCAACGATTTTGTCCGAGGCTTACGATTGCCTCTGGAGATAGACAAGGCAGTTGAGGTGATCGTTGATGGTGTCGATCAACGCGTCGACGTCGGCCAGGCGAACGACCGCTATTTCTTATCGGTGGCAGTGATTGGGCTTGCGGCTGAGATCAATCGCCGAGCCAATCAGTTCAAACGGCTTCGTGTCAGTGCACTCTATACTGCCTTGACTGTGATCTCCGTGTTTCTCGATCGTCCTGTGCGATTCACGATTCAGTATGATGGCCAAATACGACAGTGCTTCAGTTGGCTGGTTGCGATTGGCAATACCTGGAGTAGTGCACGGGGGATGGCGTTAGTTCCGGCTGCCCGAGCCGACGATGGGATACTAGACGCCTGCATCGTCAATGGTATGGGAAAAATTGAATTGCTGTACACCTTCCCGCGCGTCTTTGCAGGTCGGCATATTTATTCGACCGGGATCGACTCGATTCGTGGACGCGAGCTTACGGTCAGCGCCGCATCTCCTTGTTCGGTATTCGCTGATGGTGAGTATGTTGGTCCGCTACCCATGACATTGCGAGCGGTACCGCGGGCGCTGCAAGTGCGAATGCCGAAGGTTCGCCAGCGGTAGGAAAAGCCTTGGGGATGTGGTACAGCAGGGCCAAACGTACTCTACTGATCGGAAGCAGAGGGGAGTGTCATCATGAACTTGGCGGGAAAGACTGCCGTCGTAACTGGTGGAGCCTCAGGAATCGGGCGCGGAATCGCGCTACGACTTGCTCGTGAAGGTGCAAATGTCGCTATTTTCGACATTAACCTTACCGGTGCGGGAAACGTTGCTGATGAAATCCGCATGCAAGGCCGTAAAGCACTGGCCTGTCACGTTGACGTAACGAACCGTGCGCAGATTGATGCTGCAGTCCAACTCACACGCAAAGAGCTTGGACCGATTCAGATCTTAGTGAATGATGCAGGGATCGGAACGTTCGTGCCGTTAGCGGAGATGACTGAAGCGCAGTGGGATCAGATGATTGCCATTCATCTGAAAGGGACGTTCAGTTGCACGAAGGCCTGTGTGCAAGACATGATCGATGCGAAGTGGGGAAGGGTAGTCAACATTTCCTCGGTTGCCGGTTTAGGCGGCGCCGCAGGTTTAACTCATTATTCTGCGGCCAAAGCGGCCATCATCGGCTTTACCAGAGCACTGGCGCAAGAACTTGGACCGATGGGGGTTACCGTCAACGCTATTGCGCCTGGTTTGATCGACACCCCGATCTTGTTCAAGGACGGACGTATCACTGGTCGCATGCAGAAATTTATCGATATGACGGCTCAACGCTCTCCGGTACGTCGGGTTGGTGCTCCTGCCGATATCGCGGCAGCGTGTGCGTACCTGGCTTCACCAGATGCGAGTTTTCTGACTGGACAAGTTGTGAGCCCAAATGGGGGCATGTACACGTAAAACGGAAAGCGGAATCCGTAATTCGTAAAGGGAAGGGCTGGGTGGTTACGTCTTACGCATTACGCACTACGGATCACGGGCTTCACTCCAAGGAAAAGGAATCATATCGAAATGTCCTCTCCATTTACCCCCGAAATGTTCGACCGCATGGATGACAGTGACGATGCTTTGTTCTATGCCTCTCCGCGGAAGGTGGTCCATATCGATGATGGTGCCATTGCTGCTGCCGGTCAGGCGATTGCCGAGATATTACCGCCCAATGGTGTGTTACTCGACTTGATGAGCAGTTGGCGTTCACACTTCCCTCAAGGGTTCGCTAAGCAGAAACTCGTCGGCCTTGGTCTCAATGCGGAGGAAATGGCAGATAATCCCGATCTGGATGAGCATTTTGTCCACGATCTCAACGTGAATCCACGTCTGCCATTTGTTGATGAAACCTTTGGTGGTGCGGTGGTCACGGTCTCGATCCAGTACATGACTCGCCCGCTGGAAACGTTTGCTGAGATAGCTCGTATCTTGAAGCCGTCCGCACCGTTTCTTGTTCTGTATTCAAACCGTATGTTTCCAACGAAAGCCGTACGCGTGTGGCAATCGTTACGTGATGGCGCACGCGCGAGTCTCATCCGCGCCTATTTTGATCATGCCGGTGGGTTTGAAACCCCGGAGTTTCGCGACTTTAGTCTCACGCCGGGAATTTCTGATCCGCTCTTTGCCGTATGGGCACGGAAGACAGCTACGAGGTGAGCAAGATCTTGCATGGCAACCCGTACGATGTTGCCTCGACTCGATGAGGAGCGGGCTCTGTGGCAACAGGGGCTCTCTGCTATTGCAGGCGTTGATGAAGTGGGAATGGGGCCACTGGCAGGACCAGTCGTTGCGGCGGCAGTTATCTTTCCTCCAGACCTTACCTCAGGCGTTGATTTGCCAACACACTTTCCCGCTGATGTCCGCGACTCGAAAACGTTAACCCTGAAATCCCGCGCACGGCTGGATCAGGAGATCCGTGCGGTCGCTGTCGGGATCGGTATTGGCGTCATCGAAGTTGACGAGATCGACCAGATTAACATCTACCAGGCTGGCCTGAAGGCGATGCGGTCAGCGTTGGCTCAACTTCCTGTCATGCCCGACCACGTCCTCATTGATGGCCGTGCGTTGAAAGACCTCACGGTGCCGCAAAAAACCTTCATCAAAGGGGATCGCGACATCTACTCCATCGCTGCTGCGTCGATCATTGCGAAAGTCCATCGCGATCGGCTGATGATGTCACTCGATGTGCAGTACCCTGGGTATGGATTCGCACGACACATGGGGTATGGGACACCGGCCCATCGTGACGCCATTCGTCGCCTGGGCCCATGTCCGGTCCATCGACGCTCGTTTCGGCTGTTGTAAGGGGCGGGGTTTCAAGTCATACCGTAACCTCGATATACTGGGCACTGGAGGTATGTGGGTATGGCCATTGAGATCGTTATGCCGAAGCTGAGCGATACGATGGAAGAGGGGAAAATCCTCAAGTGGCTCAAAAATGTCGGGGACAAGATCGAGATGGGCGATATCATCGCCGAAGTCGAGACCGACAAAGCCGACATGGAGATGGAAGCGTTGGATGCCGGTATCTTGGCGGAAATTCGCGTCCGCGAAGGAGAGTCTATCGCGGTCGGTGGTGTCATCGCTATCCTCAGTGAAGATGGAGTTGGTGTAACCGTCGGCGCATCACCGTCGAAAAGTGAAGGAGTAAAGCTTGCTGTGTCTGTTCCGCCTTCTGTAGTTGAGGTGGAGGAAAAGGAAAAGCCTATTGCAGAGGCGCCCATGCCGCTACCGCAAGCCTCAGGGGTGCAAGCGTTGCCCATACCAGAGCGGAAAGTACGCGAACTCCGCGAGCCTCGTCCGCGACGTGAATCACACGAAGCGACTGGAGATGGTGAACGCGTCCTTGCTTCGCCGTTAGTCAAGCGGATGGCAGAAGAGCATCACATCGACCTGGGGCAAGTTTCTGGTAGCGGCCCCAACGGTCGTATCATCAAGCAAGATATTGAAGCATATCTCGCCAAGGCCCCTGCCCAACCGTCCTCTACGCGAGCCTCGGTAGGAGAACCGACACCAGCACCGGTTGTGACTCCGATGGTTACGTCAGGCGGGACGAAACAGACATTTTCGCGAATGCGAGCGACTATCGCTAAGCGCATGGCTGATAGCATGCGTGAAGTCCCCCATTTCTACGTGACGTGCGAAGTCGATATGTCTGAAGCCGTGCGCTTACGTACGGCGCTCAAAGCCAGCGATCGCGTCCAATCTGACGTCACGTACACACACTTCCTCATCAAAGCCGTGGCTATTGCACTCGAACGTCATCCACGCCTCAATGCGGCATTTGCCGAGGATGGACGCGAGCTGAAAGCAGAGATTAACATCGGCATCGCTGTATCGCTTGAAGACGGTTTGATCGTGCCAGTGTTGCATCACTGTAATAAACTGTCATTACTCGACATCGCCTCCCAAGGGAACGCGTTGGTGGAGCGGGCGCGGTCAGGAAAACCGGCGGGAGATGATCTTTCTGGTGGCACGTTTACGATCTCGAATATGGGCATGCTACCGATCGAGCATTTCACGGCGATTATCAACCAACCGCAAGGCGCGATTCTCGCAGTCGGCGCCATTAAAGAGCGTCCTGTTGTTCGTAATGGACAGGTGGTGATTGCCCATACGATGATGGTGACACTGTCGAGCGACCATCGCATCTTGGATGGTGTGACCAGCGGGCAATTCTTGACTGAGGTGAAAAAACTCCTAGAAAACCCGGTCGGCCTGATGGTATAGAGGGGTGTGACAGAGCTGGACGAACACAAAGTAAGGACATGACATGAATGGGAAAATGATACGTGGTGATAAGGCCTACCAATACGATCTGGTGGTGATCGGTGCTGGGCCGGGTGGTTATGTGGCAGCGATTCGTGCTGCGCAGTTGGGCATGACGACCGTTGTGGTCGAGAAAGATCGTGCTGGTGGTGTCTGCCTCAACTGGGGCTGTATTCCCTCGAAGGCGATCTTAACCTCGGCGGAACTGTATGAAGACTTAAAGGAAGGTGAACGCTACGGCATTAGAGCCCAAGGAATCTCGATCGATTTTCCGCATGTGATTCGACGGTCGCGTGAAGTCGCTGACCGGTTGGCAAAAGGCGTAGAGTTCTTGCTCCGTAAGAACAAAGTGCAACTGGTTGCTGGTACGGGCCGCTTAGACAGCCCTCATCGAGTGATTGTGGATGTCCCAGGAAAAACGCCTCTACAACTAGACACCGCGCATGTGCTTATTGCCACCGGTTCTAAGGAACGAACCCTACCAGGGTTGGAAGTCGACGGGAAACAGATTCTGACGAGCTATGAGGCGTTAGTCGATACGGAAATGCCTAGAGATATTCTCATTGTCGGTGGTGGTGCGATCGGCTGTGAGTTTGCCTATGTGTACAGTGCCTTCGGCAGCCGTGTGACGATTGTCGAAATGGAAAAGCAACTGCTGCCAGGCGTCGATACTGAAGTTGCACAGGAACTGGAGAAGGCCTTCAAGAAAAAGGGGATCGAAGTTCTTACCGAAACCAAGTATCACGGAATCGAGAAATTTCCTGGCCGCGTGGAGGTTGCCCTTGAATATAATGGCGACATAAAAACGCGCACTGCAAACAAAGTGTTAGTCGCGGTTGGGCGCGTGCCGCTCAGTGCGGACTTAGGATTAGAAGTCGTAGGGATCGCGTTGAATCGCGGCTTCATTAAAGTGAATGAGCACATGCAGACCTCCTGTGAGACAGTCTACGCCATTGGGGATGTGAACGGGCCGCCGTTATTGGCTCACGCCGCGTCGGAAGAAGGTATCGCTGCGGTTGAGCACATGGCCGGCAAGCGTGAGAAAGGTATCGACCATCTCAAGATACCGGCGTGTGTTTATTGTCAGCCAGAGGTCGCCATGGTTGGGTTGACCGAAGAGCAAGCCAAAGCGAAAGGCTATACGGTGGCGATCGGAAAATTCCCCTTCATGGCGTCGGGCAAAGCCATTGCCAAAGGCCATGACGAAGGGTTTGTCAAACTTGTGGTTGATAAAGAGTATGGCGAGATTTTGGGCTGCCATATCATTGGCCACGGAGCAACGGATCTCATCGCCGAAATCGGTCTGGCGCGCACGCTCGAAGCAACGACTGCTGAGTTGACCGGCACGGTCCATGCCCATCCCACGTTGTCAGAAGCGATCATGGAAGCGGCGTTGAGTGCGGAGGGAAGAGGGATAAACTTTTAGGAGAAATGAAAAATTAAAAATTAAGAATGAAAAATTGCGAGAAAATGTTTCTGTTTCGCCCTTCACTTTGCATTTTGCATTTTTAATTTTTCATTCATAATGCTTCTCCATTGTATCGACCTTAGCCTTATCGAATATCAACAAGCGCTCCAGCTGCAAGAAGAGCTGTTAATGCAGCGTTATCGTGGTGAGTGCGAAGATACGCTTCTTCTGCTTGAACATCCTTCTGTGTTTACCCTGGGTCGTGGCGGTAATGCCAATAATCTGCTTACCCCACATGACCTTCCGGTGCATCGCGTTGGTCGGGGCGGTGATGTGACGTATCATGGTCCAGGCCAGCTAGTTGGCTATCCTATTGTTCACCTCGGCGCGCATGGGCGTGACGTGCATGCCTATCTGCGCGGGTTAGAGGCGGTCCTGATTCAGGTCTTGTCGCAGTACGATATCGTTGCGCATCGCGCGCAGGGGTTGACCGGAGTTTGGGTAGGAAATGAAAAGATCGCCTCGATTGGGGTCGGGGTGCGGCATTGGGTGACCTACCACGGCTTTGCTCTGAATGTCGAGCCCGAGTTGTCGTATTTCTCTGATATTATTCCCTGCGGTCTCGTTGACGTACAGATGACCTCAATGGCGAGCCTGCTTGCACGGCCAGTAGCGGTTGATACTGTGAAACCAGTCATTGTTGAAGCTTTTGCCCGCTATTTCGGGTACAAGGACATCGTATGGCAGAATTTATAGAACCTTCTGAACGCCCAACGCCGAACGCCGAACTCGAAGGCTCGCCGAAGCCGATCGTACGTCGTCATCCTGATTGGATCAAAGTGCGAATGCCGAGCGGCCCGGTCTATAACAAGACGAAAGCTATCGTCTCGACGTTTAAGCTCAACACCGTCTGCCAGGAAGCGCAGTGTCCCAATATCGGTGAGTGTTGGGGGCACGGCACGGCGACATTTATGCTGATGGGTGACGTCTGTACGCGCAACTGTCGATTCTGTGCGGTTTCGCACGGTCGTATGGTGACCCTCGATCCCGAAGAGCCGCATCGTGTTGCTGAGGCCGCATTGAAGATGGGCTTGTCACACGTTGTTGTGACATCGGTCAATCGTGATGATCTGCCTGATGGTGGAGCTGAACATTTTGCTGCGACCGCGCGCGCGCTTAAACTGTTGAACCCACACTGCACGATTGAAGTGTTGACGCCAGACTTCCAAGGAAACGAGGCCTCGGTTGCCACGGTCGCGTTGTCACCGATTGAGATTTATAACCACAATACCGAAACGGTCCCGCGCCTGTATAAACGGGTGCGTCCCGGTGCCAAGTATGAACGCTCGCTCCGTGTCCTTCAGAAAGCCAAAGAGGCCCGTCCTGATCTCAAGACCAAGACCGGCCTGATGCTTGGGCTCGGTGAAGAGTATGGAGAATTGCTGCAAGTCTTTGGTGATCTGCGCGCGGTTGATTGCGATATCCTGACGCTCGGCCAATACTTGCGGCCTTCACAGGATCAATTGCCAGTTGAACGCTATGTCCATCCTGACGAATTTGCTGCGTTGCGAACGGAAGCCTTAGCGTTAGGATTTCGTCACGTTGAATCTGGCCCACTGGTACGCAGTTCGTATCATGCGTGGAAGCATGTCGAATAAAGTGAGGAAGGAATACAGAAGCGATGAGTCTCAAGATTCGTTTACTCATTGGTCTCGTCTTTGCCATCATGTCGCTCATTTCGTACTATGGCTCGTCAAGTATCAATCCTGTGACCGGAGAAAAGCAGCGCATTAGTTTGTCCGTGGAAGAAGAGACTGCACTGGGGATGCATTCGGCTCCGCAGATGGCTGCGCAGTTCGGTGGGCTGTCGAAGAACCAGCAGTCGGTGGCGTTAGTAAAGAAGATCGGTCAGCAGATCGTTGAGCGCTCACCGGCTGGTAAATCTCCCTATAAATTTGAATTTCATCTTTTGGCAGATCAACGAACGATCAACGCCTTTGCTTTACCTGGTGGTCAGATATTTATTACTGAAGCTTTACTTCAATTGCTCCGTAGCCCTGGGGAACTCGCGGGCGTACTCGGACACGAGATTGCTCATGTCGTTGCTCGCCATTCGGCTGAACACATAGCGAAGCAGAAACTTACCCAAGGGCTCACTGGAGCTGCCGTGATGGCCGCGGACCCGAGCATGCAAGGTGCCCACATGGCTCAAATGGTTGCAGGGCTGATCAATATGCGCTTTGGACGAAAAGATGAACTCGAGTCAGATAGCCTTGGGTTGCGTTGGATGGCCGCGGCTGGCTACGATCCACGCGCACTTCTAGGAGTGATGGAAGTGCTGGAGAAGTCAGCCGGAGGTGGTCGTCAACCGGAAATCTTTAGTACCCATCCCAATCCAGGGAATCGTGCTGAACGAATTCAAGCCGAATTGAAAAATGTCTTTCCCGCTGGGGTTCCTGAGCGATTGATCAAGTAGGGTTTCTACGCCCTTCCTTTCACCATTCCGTGCCAGTACAAGGCAGGTAACCCATACGCCTTCAACAGATACATACTGTACCGCTCCTGTCCCTGATCAAACGGGAACGTTTCCTGAGGTTTGAGATCGTAGTCGAATTCGGCCAGGATCAGTTTCCCATAGCCGGTAACAAGTGGACAGGATGTATACCCATCGTAGCGCGCTGTGAGTGACTTTCCCTGTCGAGCGGCTAACAGATTCTGCACCAGAATTGGGGCTTGTTTGCGAATCGCCGCACCAGTTTTTGAGGTCGGCAGGCTACTCGCATCGCCAAGACTGAAGATATTGGGATAACGGACATGTTGAAGCGTTTGCTTGTCGACATCGACCCAGCCAGTTTCGTTTGCCAGTGGGCTACGTTTGATGAAATCCGGGGCACTCATGGGTGGAGTCACGTGCAAGAGGTTGTACGGTAAAACCACTTCTTCTTTGGTATCGAGTCGTTGAAAGACGGCTTCTTTGCTGGCTGAGCGAACCTCAACCAAGTTGTGTTGGAATCGAGCATCGATTTGTCTGCGCGCAACGATGGTGTCGAGGGCTTGGGCATATTTCTTGACGGCAAAAATTGCCGCCGCCGCCGAAGTAAAAATAACGTTCGTCTGTTGGCGGACGCCGTTTTTGCGAAATGTATCATCGGCCAGATACATGATCTTTTGCGGCGCTCCGGCGCATTTAATTGGCGGGCTCGGTTGCGTGAAAATGGCGTTGCCGCTTCTGCAGGCGCGAATAAATTCCCACGTCTTATCGACTGTGTCGTAGGAGTAGTTACTACACACACCATCACGACCCAAACTTTCCTTTAGCCCTTTGACTTTATCCCAATCCAACTGCAGACCAGGGGCGACGATCAGAGAATCATAGTGCACCCGTTTGCCTTCACGCGTGAGTATCGTGTTCGTATCTGGAGAGAATTCGGTGACCGCGTCGCGCAACCATGTGGTACCGGGCGGAATGAGGGCTCGCTCGTCGTGTTCGCTTTGTTGCTTGGGGAAAACGCCGCCACCAACCAGCGTCCACAGGGGCTGATAGTAATGCTTATCGGACGGTTCGATGATGGCGATTTCTGATGGTGGAACTTTGTGGGCAAGCCGTGCCGCGATGGTGATCCCGGCGGTTCCGCCGCCAACAACGACGATACGATAATGCGCTGCGGGGAGGAGGCTTACTGGTGCAGCCGATTGGGTCTCGGATTGCATGCGAATCTCCTTATGTGAGTGTGCGAGCGCCCAGATTAGCAATTTTACTGGGAGAAGAAAGGACACCAGACGTCTCACGTGGAGGGGAATATTTTCGTCCAGTGTATGTCAGTTTGCCTTTGCTTGAAGAGAAACGGCAGGGAGGCCGGCATAAGCGAAGCGTTCCCGGCATGAGTTGCCGGGAACGACCTCTGGCTTTATCTCGGCCTACGTCGTGAAGAATCTCGGTGCGAGACCCTGCGTTGCACTTAGGGTGACAGTCTCGCGGTGTCCACCTCAGGTCGATTCAGTCGTTACTCCGCCATTTCCAGAACCAGCTTGAGCATGTCACTCTCAGTCACAATACCGACAAGCTTTGGTCCCTCAAGGACGGGAAGACAGCCGATTTTCCGTTCCATCATCAAGCGTGCCGCCTCCTGCACTGTCACATGTGGTGTAATCGTGACTGGTGGATCACTCATGACCTCTTTGATGGAAATGCCAGACAGAAAGGCCTGTTGCGCTTTTTCGCCGTATTTGAGGACCGATCCGAGCGAGGCTTTGTATAAATCTCGCTGACTGACAACCCCGACAACTATGCCATTGTCAACCACAGCGAAATGGCGAATCCGACCCTGTTGGAGAATGTCCTTTGCCACCAGTAAGGAGTCGTTACGTGCGAGCGTGACGACCTCACGAGTCATAATATCCCCTACGCTCTTCATGCTACCTTCCTCCTCGCTCTTCTAGATAAGCAGAAAGTATGCCGCGACGATATATGGCGTGGACTCAGTGTGGGTAGCGTGCGCTGTGGGCGTTACAGGTTCCAAACTAAACCACAGCAGATTGGTCCAACAGTAGTGTCACCCTGAGTACAACGCAGGGTCTCTCCGGGAGATTCTTCTCTCCGCTCAGAATGACAGGAGCGAGAGGTCTGAGCGTCACGTGTACGAGTGTTCTGCGATCCGATTGCTCGCTACGGTTTCTCATTCTTGCGAAACCCCGCTGCTCTGATTCCTATTTCTGCGAATCGGCAGCGTAGACTCACAGGTCTACTCGTATCGTGTCTCATAACTTCATGAGCAGTTGTAGGGCGTGCGAAGCGCACCAACTGAACTGGCGCGTACCACGCGCCCTACGATTTCACCGCTAATGAACTGGCGAGACACGGTACTAGTAGATAGTCCAGAAAGTTTGATGGATAACTCAAGGGACGTCATTCCCGCGCATGCGGGAATCCAGGAGGCTTAACTACAGGCCACTGCTGAATTTCCCTGGATGCCCGCCTGCGCGGGCATGACGAAACCCCTATCCCTCAAAATTAAATGGACTGACTACTAGGGGCAGTGGTTCAGTTCGACACGTGGATGTGTCTTCGTAGGGGCGGTTCTATGTGGCCGCCAAGGAAAAAAGCTCCCACACAGGGGTGCCCCTACAAACCAATTCACACTGAATCCTTACCCTACTGGATATGAAGTGGTGGCATGTTTCTCGCTCTTTCAGGAAAATACGGAAGGAGAGAGGGATGCGTCATACGAAGTTGTGGGGAACGCTCGGCATTGTTGTCGTTTCCGCTTTCGCAGTGCTCGGTTATTTCGGCCGTGAGATTTATCGGCAAGCGCCACCTGTCCCGCAACGTGTGATTACTCCGTCGGGAACGATATTGTTTACCGGCGATGATATTCGCAATGGGCAGAATGTTTGGCAGTCACTCGGAGGTCAGGAGGTTGGCAGTATCTGGGGGCATGGGGCGTATGTCGCTCCGGACTGGTCGGCTGATTGGTTACATCGAGAAGCAGTCTGGCTTCTCAACCAGTGGGCGCGCGAGCAACACCAGGTGTCGTATGCTGAACTCAACGAAGAGACGCAAGCCGCACTGCGGGTGAAGCTCAAACGTGAGCTCCGAACCAACACCTACCAGGCAGAAACAGGAGATCTGCTGGTCTCACCTGTCCGCGCTGAAGCAATTAGTGCGGTTGGTACACACTACACTGCGCTGTTCGGCAATACCCCGGAACTGGCAGCGTTGCGAGATGCCTATGCATTGGCGGAGAACGCGATTAAAGACCCAGAACGTCAGCGTTTGCTCAATGCCTTCTTTTTCTGGACGGCCTGGGCTTGTGCAACCAATCGACCTGGGGCGACGATTTCCTACACGAACAACTGGCCGCCAGAAGCGCTGATCGACAATGTCCCAACCGGGGCAATCATTGTCTGGTCAGTCATCAGCTTTGTGTTGCTCCTCGCAGGCATTGGTGCGCTGACGTGGTACTTCGCTGTCAAGAACCACACCGCAGATGACAATGCTCATACCGTTCCTGAGGACGACCCTCTCCGTGGGCTGACCCCGACACCATCGATGCAAGCGACGGTAAAATACTTCTGGGTCGTCGCTGCGTTGCTTGTTGTCCAAGTGCTGCTGGGTGCGGTAACAGCACACTATGGTGTCGAAGGCAGTGGATTCTATGGCATTCCGCTGGCGCAGTGGTTGCCCTATGCGGTGACACGGACGTGGCATGTCCAGCTTGGCATCTTTTGGATCGCGACTGCATGGCTGGCAACTGGGTTTTTTGTCGCGCCTGCGGTCTCTGGCTATGAGCCACCGTATCAGCGACTGGGAGTAAACTTCGTGTTTGTTTGCCTGCTGATTATTGTCGTGGGATCTTTGACTGGCCAATGGCTCGGCGTGCAGCAGCGGCTCGACCTTGCCACTAACTTCTGGTTCGGCCACCAGGGCTATGAGTACGTTGACTTGGGACGCTTCTGGCAGCTTTTTCTCTTAGTTGGACTCATTGTGTGGCTGATACTGATGGATCGGCCCATGCGCCGCGCATTACAGAAGGCTGATCAAGAACGAGATCTTCTGATAGTCTTCTTTATCGCTTCGGTAGCGATCCCACTCTTTTACGCGGCGGGCATTATGTGGGGGACGACACACCAACCTGGCAGTGGTCGAATATTGGCGCTGGTGGGTGGTGCACCTGTGGGTCGAAGGGTTCTTCGAAGTATTCGCGACTGTGGTCATTGCCTTTCTCTTCAGTCGTCTGGGGTTGTTGCCGACGGTGACCGCGACCCGTGCAGTCTTGTTCTCCACGACAATTTATCTCACCGGTGGCATCATTGGCACCTTTCACCATCTATACTTCACTGGTACTCTGACGGCTATTCTCGCACTCGGAGCAACGTTTAGTGCACTTGAAGTCGTGCCGTTGGTGCTTATCGGGTATGAAGCCTACGGCAATCTGACTTTGAGTCGCCGCCAGCCGTGGGCTGCGGCATACAAATGGCCGATCTATTTCTTTGTGGCAGTGGGATTCTGGAATCTTGTCGGCGCTGGGCTGTTTGGCTTTCTCATCAACCCACCGATTGCACTCTATTACATGCAAGGATTAAACACGACACCACTGCATGGCCATACCGCACTGTTTGGCGTCTATGGCATGCTTGGGATAGGGCTGATGCTGTTTTGTCTGCGCGGATTGACGGAACAACGTGTGTGGAAAACGGGTGCGCTGACGTTTGCCTTTTGGGCAATGAACAGTGGGTTGTTACTGATGGCATTGTTGAGTCTTTTGCCCATAGGGTTACTGCAAACCTGGGCCAGTGTTGAACATGGTTTGTGGTACGCACGTTCCGCGGAATTTCTGCAAACTGACACCATGAGCACGTTGCGATGGTTACGCGTAATCGGCGATACGATCTTTGCCCTTGGCACGCTGGCGCTCGGGTGGTTTATTCTCGGTCTCAAACTTGGGTGGTCGTTAACTGTCGAGTCTCATGACATCGCGTACTCATTTTTGTGCAAAAATCCAAGAAATTCGACGAATTCTTAGTGCGCGATGTTATGAGACCTGACAGTTAACCAGCGAGCCTGAACCGAGTCGACAGTTTGTCTATATTTCTCCACCAGAAGAAGGATCGTAGAGGAGAGGAAGAGCCCATCTCCCTTGGCATCTTACGTGAGGTCAGGTACTAACAAACTATGACCACGATTCCTGTTGCGATGCAACGACCGCAATACTTCCATCTCCTCTGGGACGAGGAGATCGAACGTTTACGTGAAATTTTACAAGCTTTGCGTGAGCGTGAGGACGAGGTGTTAACTCGTTGGTACCAGCTCTATACCGTGCATTTCGGCGAAGCGGTCACGCTGTCGCAGCGAGAATTTTCCACTTTGTATGGTCATGATCTGCAACAAACCGTCACCCATCTGCTGCAGGGAGATATGGAACGTTTCGTCATGGATTTGCGTGCGACCGGTGAGCAGTTGGTCGAACGCGGCGTGCCGTTTCGTGAGGTCATCTCGTGTCTGCACCTGTTTGAGGAAAGTTGTAGCGTCGTGTTTGATGAGATTCCCTGGAGCACCGGACCCAGCGAACGCATTAGCATGCTGCTGACCTTCGATAAACTCAGCCATTGCCGCATGATGGTTTTGGCTGAGACCTACTTTGGCACGACCCAGGCGCGAACCCATACGCGTACCCAGGCGCTTGAACAAGAAGTGGCGCGACTCGCGCCCGATGTGCAGGCGCGTCAGCATTTCCACGGCATCGTCGGACACTGTCCAGCAATGCGAGATGTCTTCCAACGGATCAGTGCCGCCGGGATGGCCCGCGGCACGGTACTGGTCGTGGGTGAGAGTGGCACCGGGAAAGAGTTGGTCGCACGAGCTATCCATGAAGTGAGTGGCGGAACCGCTCCGTTTGTACCAGTCAACTGTTCGGCGTTGCCTCGGGAGTTAATTGAAAGTGAGTTGTTTGGCTACCGGCGTGGTGCATTCAGTGGGGCCACAACCGAGTATCAAGGCCTATTCCGTGCTGCAGAAGGAGGCTGTCTCTTTCTTGATGAAGTGACCGAGATGGCTCCTGATACCCAAGCGAAACTACTGCGCGTATTACAAGAGCGTGCGATTCGCCCGGTTGGGTCGGTTCGTGAAGTACCGGTCAAGGTGCGGATCATCGCCTCGACCAATCGCGATCCCCACGAAGCCGTACGACAAGGCCGCTTGCGTGAAGATCTTTACTACCGTCTGAACGTAAATACCCTCGTGCTCCCACCACTGCGCGAACGCCAAGAAGATATTGCCCTGCTGGTGGAATATTTCCTGACCTACTTTAGCGAGCGCTTTGGCGTACCACGACGGACGATGTCGCCACATGCTCTGGCTGTTCTCATGCAGCATTCATGGCCGGGAAACATCCGCGAATTGATGAATGTGATTGAGAGCACCTATACGTTTGCCCGTGATCCAGAGATCTCGCTGAGCGATCTTCCGTCTACATTCTCGCGCATGTCCCCGACTCCACGACCAATGGAAGTGTCACCGAATACACCTCCACCGTTGTTTATCGATGCTGAACGCGACTTGATCGTCCGGGCGTTAAACGCAACATCCGGGAATAAATTACAAGCCGCGAAGCTGTTAGGGATTTCACGCAAGAAGTTGTATGCGAAAATTGCCAAATATCAAATTGTAGATGCGGAGTAACGCATGCTTGTCACGCGGCGGACTTCTCACCCTGCGTCGAGCGTTGTAGCGCTGCAGTGAGCACCTGTTGCAGCGACAGGTCATCAGGGGGCTTGGCTGTGTAGTACAGGACTCCGAGTTGCCGTACGGTCCGTTCGAGTTCGGGGGTATGTTGACCCGCGATGTATATCACGAACGCGTGGGGTGCGTAACGATGAAACGTGTCCAGCAACGTCGGGCCTTGTTGTACGGTGACGCTATCGTCGAGCACAATAACGTGAGGTAACGTTTTCTTGCCGTCCGGGATGCCTGGATGTTCGTTGTCAAACGACATGATGAGGGTTGCCGGGAACCCACTCATCGTTAAACAGTCTTGCACTTGGCGCTTGAGACGTTTGTCTTGCGATACCAGCAGGACTCTTCGTCGTAAGACTTTCGCTGCACGCATAACGGAACCCCACGTGCAACGGGAATGCCACCTTTGTGACATTTGCATAAATGAGCAATCCTTTGTTTCTCGTGTTTTTCTCGGCAGTGTGGTGCTGCCGATCGCACCACTGCCTTGTGTGCCTTGTTTCGGGTGTATCGTTCGGCATCACTGCACATTTGCCACATTGTGAGCTGATTACGCTTGGTCCTGTTTCCTTTGGAGACACTTCCTGGCTTCCCGGTGCGAGTTCTTTCTCAACCGCCACGCTAAGTGCCTGACCTTATACACAGGCTTCTTGACGATGGTGCGGCACACATCCTGCTATTTGTTTTACTGTATCGCGCTCGGAAAATTGCGATACCACGCAAGCAGGAGGAGTCGGGTGGGTACTCAACGACGATACAAGCAGAAACATTTTTGCTGGCCAGACAGGATAACTGTTGCAGGCGTCGTCCTTATTGTGCTGTTCCTCAGTAATAGTAAGGGGACCTCTGTTTACGCTGACGACATCGCACGTGGAAGACAACTCTACATTCTCTGTGCAACAACATGCCACGGAGAGAAGGGAGAGGGGGACCAGCAACGCCATGCGCCAGCTCTCGCTGGAGTTGAAGCCTGGTATCTCGAAGCGCAGTTGCAAAACTTCCGTAACGGCCTGCGCGGCTATCATGCCGATGATGCTGCTGCGCTACAGATGCGACCGATGGCGCGGACGTTACGCAAAGATGAAGATGTGAAAGCAGTGTCGATCTATATTGCTTCTCTCGCACCGACACCGCGAATGGCCACTGTCTCTGGCGATCACGAGCGCGGGAAGAACCTCTATACGACATGCAGTGCGTGTCATGGGGAGGGAGGAGCAGGGAATGCGGAGGTGAGATCTCCAGGTTTGCTCCTTCAAGGTGACTGGTACATCGTATCGCAGCTCAAAAAGTTCCGCGATGGACAGCGTGGGGCCCACAAAGATGATGCTCCAGGGATGCAGATGCGAGCTATGACGATGATGCTGCAGGATGACGTAGCGCTCAATGATTTGGCGGCATACGTGACGAGCCTTGGGGTAGCCAAGAAATAAAGATGCATAATGACACAACCTGTGCACGGCTCACTCAGACCATAAGAGATTGGGACACATGAGGTTGCCATCCGAAAGTGTGTAGCGTGCGCCATGCGCACAGGGATCCGTATCCGTGGGGGCATCGCGCGCACAGCGCACGCTACCCAACGTGGGCAAATGTCATGAGGTCCGATGTAGACACGTGAGCAGTGGTACACCAAATTCTCGGGCGTTCTGGCCAAGTGCTAACGGTCAACGATTTCGCAGATGCAAGGTGAGGGAGGTGAGGATCGCCATGAAAGAAATGTCCAGTGAGAGTCTCGCCGAAAAGACTTTTTATCTAACTGTCGCATGTTGCCTGGTGTTTATCCTGGGCAGTGTTTTGTTCGTGCTGCCGCACTGATTTGCAGAGCAAGAGCCACACAAACGGAGAGGAATGATGCTTGAGTATCTTTTACCGCAAGCTGCCAGTTTCGCCCATGACATCGACTGGCTGTTCACCGTAATCTTCATAACTGTTGGTTTCTGGTTCGTCGTCGCGCAAGGGGTGCTCTTTTACTTTATCTTCCGTTTTCGACGCCAAGACGGTGTGCGTTCATTGTACGTTGCCGGTGAAGTGAAAGCGGAAAAGCAATGGGTGTCTATCCCGCACTATCTCGTCATTCTCTGTGACCTGGGGCTCATTGCCGGAACTATTCTAGTGTGGATCAACGTCAAGCAGGCACTGCCAGCGGCGGAGGAGAGGGTGCGCATCGTTGGTCAGCAATGGGCGTGGACGTTTGTCCATGCGGGACCAGATGGGCAATTGGATACTGCCGATGACATTACTCGTATCGATGAGCTGCATGTCAAAGAGAATACGGTCTATCACTTCGAATTGCTGTCAAAAGATGTCATTCACAGCTTTTCGGTGCCGGTGTTTCGTTTGAAGCAAGACGCAGTGCCAGGACGCGTGATTACTGGATGGTTCAAACCGACCAAGACCGGCCAGTTCGATATTCAGTGCGCTGAAATGTGTGGTCTTGGACACGGCGTGATGGCTGCACGTATCCAGATCGAGACCAAAGAAGAGTACGACAAGTGGATGAGTGAGCAGGGGTAAGCTTTCAGCCCGAGTGAAACGAAAGGGCTCTCAGGAAGATTCTTCAAGAGAGATTCTTCGCTCCGCTCAGTATGACACATACACGGGCCTCTTGCGTAACGTAGAGAAAGGTCCTGGGGCACGAGTGTAACGTTTTTTGCCTTTCCCTGCTGGCTGACCGCTGATAGCTGACTGCTGATAGCTGATTTGATGAGGAGGTCATAATGGCTGGAACAGCCGCCAGAGATATTGCGATCGAACGCGACCATGTTGACGTAGGGTGGGGGGACTTTGCCAGAAGGTACCTCTTTTCTACCGATCATAAAATTATTGGCCTGCAGTATATGTTTACCGGCATGTTTATGGCGGTGATCGGCGGGCTCATGGCCTATGTGTTTCGGATGCAACTCGCGTTTCCAGACCAATCTGTGTTTGGCTACGGTCTGGTGTCGCCGTTGGCGTACAACGCGCTGGTCACGAACCACGGAACCATCATGATCTTTTGGGTGGCGATGCCGGTGCTGATTGCGGGATTTGGTAACTATCTGATCCCGTTGATGATCGGTTGCGATGACATGGTGTTTCCTCGTCTCAACCGGCTGTCCTACCAGATCTTCTTTTTGAGTACCGTGGTTATCCTCATATCACTCGTTGTTCCCGGTGGAGGATTTGGTGGTGCCTGGACCGCGTATCCGCCACTTTCTGCCAGTGCTTCGTACAATCACACCCCGTATGGGGCACCCTTGTGGTTGATCGCGGTCGCTCTGGAATTCGTCGCTTTCCTTCTTGGTGGGATCAATTTCATTACCACCGTCATGAACGCCCGGGCTGAGGGACTGACCGCCTATCGATTGCCGATCTTTATCTGGATGACGATTGTTGCCGTCATTGTCTTTATGGCTTCGGTGGGACCGCTTGTGGCTGGTGCAGTGATGCTACCGTTTGATCAAGTCGTCGGGACCCGCTTCTATGATCCCCAAGCCGGTGGCGATCCGTTGCTGTGGCAACATTTGTTTTGGTTCTTCGGTCATCCAGGAGTGTACGTGGTACTACTGCCGGCGATGGGGGTGGTTGCTGAGATCATCACCGTTTTTGCCCGCAAGAAACTGTTCGCCTACAAAACTATCCTGTACACTACCTTCGCTACTGGAGTCTTGAGTTTCGTGGTGTGGGCTCACCATCAGTTTGTCGCTGGCATCGACCCGCGTATGGCGCACTTATTTACTATCATGACCGTGCTCATTTCGGTGCCGATTTCTGAGATGATTTTTTCCTATATTGCCACGCTGTATGGAGGGTCGATCGAGCTGACGACGCCGATGCTCTGGGCTTTGGCGTTTGTTGCTGAATTCTTGCTGGGTGGGGTGACCGGTATCTTTCTCGGCTCAAGCGGTACCGACATCTATCTGCACGACACGTACTTCGTGCTGGCGCATTTCCATTACACCTTCTTTCCCATTGCTATCATCGCGACGTTCGCAGGCGTGTATTATTGGTTTCCCAAGATGTTCGGTCGCATGATGAATGAGACGTTGGGCAAGATTCATTTCTGGGGAACGATTATCTCCTTCAATGTCATCTGCATTCCGCTCTTTATCACTGGCGTGGCTGGGGATCATCGTCGCATATATAGCTATGAGCACTTTTCACAGCTTGCGACCCCAGGTCTCCAGGAGTTGCGCGTCATTGCCACTATTGCGCTCGTGATGATGCTCCTCTTTCAGATTCCCTTCTTCTACAACTTCATCAAGAGCCTGATCGACGGTGACGAGGCCGGAGATAACCCCTGGCGGGCAAATACGCTAGAGTGGGCAGTCCCATCTCCGCCACCGCACGGCAATTTTGCTGAGATGCCAACCGTGTATCGCGGTCCATACGAGTATGGTGTACCTGGCCGGGCCGAAGACTACTGGCCACAACATGAACCAGAGGAGAATCCATCCCCAGTCAATGGATAGCCGAGGAACAACGAAGCACCCGAGATGGCCGTCGTTGCAAGAAGAAGGTGAGGGAACAAAGGAACAGGTATGACGCAAGCTACAGCAACACACGCCCCGTTAGCTACAAGCCGAAGTGCAACCGGCATCCCGACCGGCAGGCTCGCCATATGGTGGGTTCTTGCCTCGGAGATTGTTATCTTCGGTGGACTATTAGTGAGTTATATCATGTTACGAGTGCATAATGCGCACTGGACCGCCGAGGCTTCGCACACCAATACCTGGGCAGGCGCATTCAACACTATCGTCTTGCTCACTTCCAGTTTGTCTGCAGTACTAGGTCACCAGGCAGCCGAAAAAGGAGATGGGCAAGGTGCGGCTCGCTATTTGTGGATGACAGTTGGTGGCGGAGCCGTTTTTTTGCTCGTCAAAGCGTATGAATACACTAGCGAAATCTCTCACGGTTTCACGCTGTTCCGTGATGTGTTCTGGTCCTATTACTATGTCGCGACCGGCTTACATGGGCTGCACGTCATCATCGGCATGATCATCTTATCTATCGTGGCTGTTGATGCAGCGAAAGGGCGGAATCTGCATCGTGTGGAGCTGATCGGCATCTATTGGCACTTCGTCGATGTGGTGTGGATCTTTTTGTTTCCGTTGTTCTACCTGGCTAAATAGATTGCTGAGAAGAGTGGAGGAATGAAACTCATGAATGCTTCACCAGAGACAGTTCACGAGACACACCCGGCGCATCCAGACTACATCAAGATTTATCTGATCCTTATCGGTCTGTTTATTGTCAGTATGCTTGGACCATTGTTCGGTGTTCCGGCGCTGACGGTTGTCCTTGCCTTTGGCATTGGGGTGTGTAAAGCCGGTTTAGTGGTCGCCTATTTCATGCATTTGAACGTTGAGAAACGCTACATCTGGTTTATCTTGATAACGATGTTAGTGTTTATGGTCGTGTTGTATGCAGGAGTTGCTCCCGATGTTATGAAGCAGGGCGGACACAATTGGCAGCATGTGGTCACAGAGAAGGGACCCCCGGCAGTGGCGAATCACTAATGGTCAGTAGGGAAAAAGTCATAGGCTTGAGGTGACAGGCTAAATTGGACCAAGGACCATTCGTACACGTGACGCTGAGACGTTGCGATTCTGTCATTCTGAGCGGAGCGAAGAATCTCTGAGAGACCCTTGGTTGAGAAGAATATGCACAATGTAACCACGATGGGAATTAACTCACCGCCGTATCGGCGAACCACTACTCCTGCCAACGGTGTCGTGGGAATGCTGTTGTTCGTGGTGACGGAAATCATGTTTTTTGCCGGTCTGATCAGTGCGTTTATTGTGACGCGGGCTGGGGTTGTCTGGCCCCCGCCTGATCAACCACGCCTTCCAGTGGAGGCGACGGCGATCAATACGCTCATCCTCTTGGCGAGCGGCTTCGCGTTACGCAGAGCGCATGCGGCGTTTGTCAACTTTGATCTCGATCAGACGCGAAAGCTTTTGGCTTTGGCTATCGGCCTGGGAGCACTCTTTGTCACGTTCCAAGGATACGAATGGATTCGCTTGATTAGCTTTGGCTTGACGATGCGCTCAAGCACGTACGGTTCGTTCTTCTATCTGCTTATTGGTGCCCATGCGCTCCATGCGGTGGCGGCGATCATTGCGTTGATCTACTGCTGGAGGCAGCTCACGCGGAGCGAACTAAGTCGGGTGCGCTTTTCCGCGGTGCAGGTATTCTGGTATTTCGTCGTTTTACTGTGGCCGATTCTCTATGTGCTGGTGTATGTGCTGTAGAGAAGCGTTACGGCGTCATCTTTCGAGGAAATCGACATGACTCACTGCTGGTTAGTGTCTGTTCTGCTGACCGTTCTTCTTGCGACTCCTTACTCCGCACTTGGCTGTTCTGTGTGCTTTGTATCGAAGAGAGAGAATCTGATGGCCTTCTTCGGTACTGGGGTGTTGTTATCGATGCTGCCATTCCTCCTCGTCGGAGGGATAGCGTTCTGGCTTTATCGACAGGCGAAAGAAGAACGCGAAGAAAAGCACTAGGACAGGCTCTCATATAGAGTTGGCGTAGCGTGCGCATGGCGCACGCTACAGACGATTAAATGCTGACTACTTTCCACTCGCCGGAGCCGCACTAGTTGTCGTCGGGGCAGCCGTTGCGCCTGTGGTGGCTCCAGCACCTTGGTAGGCTGGCACAGCCAACGTACGAATATAGGCGATAGTATTCCAGATGTCTGGATCTTTGATCTGCGCTGCCCACGCTGGCATCAGTTGCGACTTGCCAACGCTTTGACCACCTTCTTTCACAACCTTAAAGAGGTAGTCGTCTTTAAGCGTATTCATGTAATTGCCATCGGTGTGATTACGCGGCTTGGGATTGAGTACAGCAGCGGTGGGACCGTCGCCTTTCCCGGTCTTGCCGTGACACATAGCGCAAACTTTCTCATACGTTGCTTTCCCAGCAACAGGGTCCCCCTGGCCAGCAATACTGACTGACGCGCTCGCACTCCCTAACAACAACGCTACCGCAAAAGAACCAAGGACATGTCGTCTCTTCATGAATTCCTCTCTATGCATGATTTTCCGTATTTTATCTGGTTGAGATGTGTCGAGAAATAACTTGTTGAATTTCTCGTTTTGAGTTGGGCAGCTGACGCATCTTTCGGATCGATATTCATGGTGAACACCTGTCATGCCACGGACGAGGGGTTTCCATCTCATAGAACAAGCCAAACTTCATGGTTGCCTCCTTAATATACTTCGTCGCATGGTTGTTTGTCACAGCGAGAAGTGTGCCAAAGAGAAGAGACACAAAAGGCATACGAGAAAGGCACTCTCGCTGTTGGCAGTGCCAGCCATGCGACCAATGGCGTCACTCGCGTGTCAGTGTGTCGCCATTGGAAACAATCGCCGAGAACGCCTGCCTTTTTTCTCAGGTCGTACGCGCTCACGTTGTGGCCTCACTCTTGCTGATACATATGAGAAAATAACGACTAGGGAGGGTATCTTATGCTTCCGCCAATCTTTCCTGGATATGCCATGCCGGTTGAAATCGATCTTATACTGGCTTTCACTCCGTTACTGACCGGGCTGCTGATTCTTGTCCTTATCACGGCGTTGGGCATTGCAGCCGCCATGTGGGTTTGGCACCTGATGGAGACGCCGCTGAAGAAAGCCCTGTACCCGAAACGGATCGTTTGTCCAGTCAAACACCAAACGGTAGAAGCCCAGTTTGTTGCATGGAAAGGGCAGCCGTGGGACGTCCTCGACGTCGAGCGGTGTTCGGGGTGGTGTCTAGGAACGGAAAAGAATTGTAACAAAGAGTGTATGCGCCTTTTTGAGGGGGCAGCGCCGGTTTCTCCGTCGCTTGTACTCTAAACTCCGAATTGCGAAGTCTGTACGCATCGCGCCGTGGTTGTTAGGAAATGTCATTCTGAGTGAAGCGAAGAATCTCGCTGCGAGACCCTTCACTTCGTTCAGGGTGACAAGGATGGAATATCAGCTTTTCCTCACTACACAATCACGATTCGGTTTCGCTTTATCTGTATTCACTCACCCCACTGCCTCGTACGCCTCGAACTTTGGCTTGGCCATCTCCTCATCGAAGCGTTTAGTCGACCACGGCCAACTGGCTGGGACACCATGCTTGTCAAGATACCAACTCTTGCAACCAGTGGCCCAAATCGACTTCTTGGCGGCTTCAGCACGTGCCTTTTCAAACTCAGTCGCTGCTTTGTGAGTCGGGCTGATCTCTCGACACTCACCGGTGCGAACTTTCTCCAGCAGTTGCAAAATATAGTGGAGTTGCAGTTCGGCAATGCGAATAAGAGAGAAATTGCCGACCGGACCGTTCGGCCCGTTGAGCATGAAGAAGTTGGGGAAATTTGGAACTGAAATCGACAGATAGGCGACAGGGTGATCTTCCCACACTTTATCGAGATCGATGCCGCCACGCCCGCGCACCACTGCTGGACGAATAAAACGATCAGCACGAAAGCCTGTGGCTAAGACGAGTACGTCAAGTTCGTGCAGCACGCCATCCTTTGTGCGAATGCCCTGTGGTTCGATCATTTCAATCGCTGCAGCGACAAGCTCAGCATGGGGATGCTGGATCGCTTCATAGAAATCGGGCGACATGATTAGTCGCTTACACGCTGCACGATAGTGAGGTCTGAGTCGCTCTCGTAAGGCTGGATCTTTCACGGTCTCGTCGAGATTCGCCAGGCAATCCCGTTCGATCTGCTTCATCTGCGGCGACTCAGCATCGATCACCGCCGCGCTAAAGATGCCAAAGAATTGGTCAAGCTCTTCACGAAGTACGGCGATCTTCTTGGGATCTTTGGCAAATTCGGCGCGCTCGGTCTTATCGTACTCTCGGTTTGGCAGCTTCAGTACCCACTGCGCTGTACGCTGGAACAGCTTGAACCTAGCAACCCGATCAACCAACGCTGAGGTGATTTGGATTGCTGTTGATCCCGTGCCGATGACACCAACCCGTTTCCCATCCAACGGCACGCGGTGATCCCATCTGGCGCTGTGGAAACATGCGCCCTTGAAGCTCCCCAACCCTGGAATCTCAGGGATATTGGGATAATGCAGGACACCGCTGGCGGCGATAACAACATCAGCGTGATCAGTCTTCCCACTCTTCATGCGCAGATGCCAGCGGCCATCGATAAATTCGCACGAGGTAATCTCTTCGTTAAAGCGCACGCTATCGACGACACCATACTTCTTGGCGACATTTTCAAAATAGACACGAATCTCAGGACCTGGTGCATACACACGACTCCAGTCCGGATTGGGTTCGAATGAATAGGTATACAAATGCGCCGGCACGTCACAGGCAAGCCCTGGATAGGTATTCTCCCGCCACGTGCCACCAATCGTATCGCCTTTCTCGTAAATGATGAAGTTGTTGTAGCCCGCTTCGCGCAGTTTAATGGCCGAGAGCACTCCGGCCATACCAGCGCCAATGGTGACAATACGAAGGTCTTTCTTGTCCTGTGAACGTTGTGCCATGGTGTGATCCCTTCCTCTCACCAACAGTGTTAATGCGTCGCGTACAAACCAGACTCGACATACTCGAGCAAAACTACTCTTGTGTCCAGACACCTACAAAATTTGGGCCAATATCTGCTCGACAAGATCTCCGTGATGCTTCTACGCGAGTAGGAAGTATTGAGTAAGGAAACAGCTGGCGATTCTTCTTGGCGTACGATTTGCTCGTAGAGAGCAGTGCCCGGATGGTGAGAGGCGAAGCGGTACCCAGGAGAGGGGCTACTGCCGCCTCTGGAGACAGAGCAGGACACCGCTGTCACCAAAAGCGACACTTGAAAGAGACAAGGGCAGACAAAAGGGAGGAATACATGGCAAGTTCTTTACAGCAGCAGGCAGCGGCAGTCGATGTAAAACCAGTTGAGCAATTTGATGTGATCATTATCGGCGCAGGCATTTCCGGGATGTATCAATTGTATCGGCTACGTCAGCTGGGTCTGACGGTGCGCGTCTACGGGGCAGGGACTGGCGTTGGTGGTACCTGGTATTGGAACCGTTATCCAGGCTGTCGTTTCGATTCTGAGAGTTATAGCTACGGGTATTCGTTCTCAGAAGAACTGCTGCAGGAATGGGACTGGAGCGAGCATTTTGCTGGCCAGCCAGAGACCTTGCGCTACCTCAACCATGTCGCCGACAAGTTCGATTTACGCAAAGATATTCAGTTCAGCACCCGCATCGCGTCAGCAATCTACGATGAAGCAGCCAATTGCTGGGAAGTGCGCATGGAAAAGGGCGGCAGCGCACGGGCGAAATTCCTCATTACTGCAATTGGCGTGCTGTCTGCACCGCAGATGCCCAACATTAAAGGGATCGAGGATTACAAAGGTGAGTGGTACCACACCGGCGTATGGCCGCATACGCCGGTGAAGTTTGCGGGCAAGCGTGTCGGTGTGATCGGCACCGGCGCGACGGCTGTCCAATTGATCACCGAGATCGCCAAAGAGGTTGGCCATCTCACCGTCTTCCAGCGTACCCCTAACTTTTGCGCGCCGTTACGCAACTCGCCGATTGATGCCGAGACGCAGAAGAAAATCAAAGCCAGTTACCCGGAAATCTTTAGAGAGTGTTTTGAAAAAGGGATTGGTAAGCTTGAGGGATGAATACACTGCCGCGAGTTTATCCAACGGACCTGACCATGACCGAATGGACACAATTGAAGAGCTTCTTTTCCCCGGCCTCTCGCCGAGGCCGCCCGCGCAAATGGGAGCTGTGGCAGATTCTCAATGCGATTCTCTATGTGACGCGCACGGGGTGTCAGTGGCGAATGTTGCCGTGCAACTTTCCCCCGTGGGTGAC
>VGTJ01000025.1 GCA_016874775.1 Deltaproteobacteria bacterium | reverse complement strand
TCCACTACACCCGAAGTGATTCGAGACGCACTGGCGACGGTTTCTACCACACAAGTCCGGCAGTGGTGCCAGCAGCACCTGGGGCCGTCGCTCCAGGCCCAACGCCAACAGGCCTTCCGCCAGCTCACGCTAGCGGAAGAAAAGCAGGTCCACTTTCAACAGGCAGCGTGAGGCGTCTTTGCACCAGGCCAGTCTGTGGGTGGCAAAAACCACGATATGCGCACGTTCCATCAGCGCGTTCATCCGTCGGCGTGCGCTGTCGATAAACGCGGCGTCTCCTGCTGCCATCACTTCATCCAAGAGGAGAATTTGAGGGTCGACCGCTGTCGAGGTAGCGAACGCGAGCCGTAGTAACATGCCAGAAGAATAACACCGCACTGGCAAGTCAAGAAACTCGCCAAGCCCGGTAAATTGGGCAATATCATCAAGCTTGGTTTCAATCTCGCGGGACGCCATCCCTAGCAACAAGGCACGAGTTCGAATGTTGTCCCAGCCAGTGGCTTCCATCTCGAATCCCGTGGCAAACTCAAAGAGCGGACACACATGCCCTGAGACCTGCACCTCTCCATGCTGCGGTGGATAAATCCTGGCTAACACCTTCAGCAGCGTACTTTTCCCAGCCCCATTGTGTCCGATTAACCCTACGCGTTCACCCGCAGCAATGGAAAAAGTGACCCCACGGAGTGCGTGAATCACACGGGCAGTGCTACGGCGAGGGCGAAAAAGCCGTGCGGCTGCTGACTTGAGCGTCCGCGAAGCTTCAACATCAACCTTGAAGTCAACACCAACATCACGAAGAACGATCTGCGCCATGCTGAGACTCATTCACTTAAAGGAAATACACCACGCGCTGGTGATAATGCCGCGCACATTGCCAGGAGACAAGAGCGAGCCCAAGGATAAAGCCACCTACCACGAGGTAGTTCATCGCCGTAGCCGGTTCAGAGCGGAGCAACGGCTGCCGGACAACTTCGAGGAGATGATAAAAAGGGTTGCAGTCTATCACCCAGGGCATCCCTTTATCACGCAAGGCTTCTGGCGGCCAAATGACCGGAGTCACATAAAATAAGACCTGCAAGACAGCACCGGCAAGATGAACCGCATCACGGAAACGCGCGTTGAGGTACGCGAACGTGGCGACAAAGAGCAGGGCAACACATCCGACTAGTAACAATCCTGGCACCGCCCACAACGCGCCAAGCGAGAAACTCACGTTATATACCACTGCCACGACAAAATAGGCCAGTAAACTCAAGAACATGACCACTGATATACTGACAAAGGAGCGCAGGACATAGATGGGAATCGGCAGTCCAATTTGCTTAATATATCCTTCTGCCGAGATAAAGGCATTTCCTCCTTCGACGATCGAAGCGGTCAAATATCCCCAAGTAATCACGCCAACCGTCAGAAATGGTAAGAACTCATGAAGTTCCTGGCCAAGCAGGTGACTGTAGACGAGCCCTACCGCTCCAATCATGACCGCGAGATTCAAGAAGATCCACGCGACGCCTAGTGTCGAGCGACGAAATCGCAATCTCACATCTTGTATCCCTAGTCGCACCCACACTGGCCAGAGTTGCACCGTGCGGATCATATCAGTCAAGAGCGCTCGGTTTGATCCCCCGGGAAGCGAGGGTTCCACCGTAGCGCGGCTCTTGTCTACCGAAACTGTATTAAGCATGCAGTAGCCCTGTTCCTTACCAGAAAGTGACGAGCTGCGCAGGGGGGCAAGAGCAGGTGAAAGACGAATCGGGGCAACGGAGAGCGCGCAAATCAGAGAAGACAGACCTCAGCTCTTGAGAGAATGAGGTAGGTTGCGTACTCTCACGTCTGAGAGTGAAGAAAAGAGGACACGCTATGCTCCGTACCGGTATCGTTTTAGATTCTCGCTATCAAGATCATAACCCCGGTCGCAACCATCCAGAGCGGCCCGCACGCATTACGACGTTACTTGACCCCATCAGCCAAGCTCAACGTCTGGGACTCCAGCGTATGGCTCCTCGACTCGCGACCCCGGAAGAAGTCGCCCTGATCCATGATACGGCGCATGTGGGTCACGTCGCAGCAACTGCAGAACATGAGCGCTTCTCTTTCGATGCGGATACTCCAGTCTCTTCACAATCCTATGCCACGGCCTTGCTCGCCACTGGTGGCCTCCTTACGCTTCTTGACGCCGTGATGGACCACGAGATCGACAATGGCTTTGCCTTGGTTCGCCCGCCTGGCCATCATGCCGACCGGAATCGTGCGATGGGCTTTTGTCTGTTCAACAGTGCCGCCATCGGTGCGCAATATCTCCGTGAACGCTTTGGCTTGAAACGGGTGTTAGTCATGGATTGGGATGTGCATCATGGCAATGGCACCCAACATAGCTTCGATGACGACCCGGGAGTACTATACGTCTCTACTCACCAATATCCATACTATCCAGGGACAGGGGCCCTCAATGAGGTGGGCCACGGGCAGGGAGAAGGGTATACGCTCAATCTGCCACTTTCATCCGGGTGTGGGGATGCAGAGTATCAAGAAGTCTTCGAGTTCGCTATTGAGCCAATTTGTCGCCAGTTTGATCCCGAATTTGTCATCATTTCTGCAGGGTTTGATGCGCACGTGCGCGACCCTTTGGGTGGAATGCAAGTCACTGAAGCGGGATTCGGCACTATGGCACGGATACTTTTACGTATCGCCCAGGACCATGCGCGAGGCCGATGTGTTGCCCTGCTGGAAGGCGGCTATGATCTAGAGGGTCTGCAAAAGTCGGTCTTTCACGTCATCGAGGAGCTGGGAGGAGAAAATCTCACAGCGAGTGTACCTTCCTACACTCCTCAAGGCATCACTGCACCGGTCCAGAAAGTACACGATCGCTATTGGGAATTGCCAAAGCTCTAACCAAAGACATAGACGTTAGGCTCTAGTGATTCGCCACAGAGATTCTGACAGGTTGAGATTGCTTCGTCGCTCCGCTCCTCGCAATGACGAGGGTGGGAGTCATTGCGAGCGCAGCGCAGCAATCTCGTTGCACCCTTGACTGTTCACCTGTCAAAATTGCTGTGGTCATCTATTAGTCCACAGGCGACAGGAAAAACTTTAAGCAACTGAGGCTTCCACCTAATGAAGGCGTGGGCAGGAGCTGTTTCCCTAGCGCCTATCACTCTTTTCTCATTAGTCAGTTCGCGTTCGGCACTGGCTCCTGGTCACTATCACTGTTTTCGGGCGGAGTCGTGTCGACAACACTTGCCCCTACGTCAGCATTCGCTTCTGGTACGATCGTATCTGGTGTTGCCGTTGTCTCAATAGTCTCTTCCGTCTCAGAGGTCGCATCAGGTTCAGGTGCTTCCACCACAGAGGGTTCAGGTTGTCGCAGAGCGGGCTCGCTTCGTCTCACAACTGTGGCAGAGGGCATTTGCACCTCTGGAGTGATTGACGGAGCTGTCACCACTGCGGGTTCTTGTATCGGACGAGGGGAAGCTGTCCCAATTGGGAAAGGACTATTCGCATCGGCAATTGCCACTGGTGGTGGGGGCGGTTGTGGGAGTTGTGGCTCAGTCCCGCGCGCGAAGATCTCTAAGATCGCCTTCGAGGATGTCGCCGTTGCTCGCTTGCCCGTTGCTGGATTGATATGTGCGAAAGTAATTTCATCCGGCATGTGGAAATCATTAACTGGATGATCAGTCAGCGCTTCTTTCATGAATGCAGTCCAAATAGGTGCGGCGACTTTTCCTCCGGTTTCTCCAGACCCGAGGGGGCGTTTTTGATCAAAGCCAACCCATACTCCACACAGCATCTCAGGAGTATAGCCAACGAACCACGCATCTTCGTAATCGTTTGTCGTTCCCGTCTTGCCAGCAGCAGGGCGTTCAAGTGCAAGTGCCGCTTTTCCGGTTCCCCGCTCAATCACACTCTTGAGCATGCTGGTAACGAGATACGCAGTTTCTTGGGAAATGACCGGGGTTCGAGTAAAGGTCCCTTCATTGACGACAGTACCATTACTATCTGTGATCTTCGAGATAAAGATCGGATCAAAGAGCGTCCCCCCAGTGGCAAACACCCCGTAGGCACGAGCCATTTCCAGCAAAGATACTTCGCCAGTGCCGAGTGCAGCCGATAAATTGGGCGCTAACGGTGTAGTGATACCGATTTTATGGGCATAGGACAGAAGATAGGGGAGACCGATATTGTCGGCGATCCGCACAGTTGGCACATTACGCGAGAACGTTAACGCTTCTCGTAAACGAATTGGCCCCCGATAGGCGCGGTCAGCGTTTGCCGGAGACCAGCGTTTGCCACGACCATCACGAAAACTGACCGGAGCATCTTTGACGATCGATGCTGGAGTATAGCCGTGATCTAGCGCCGCAGCATAGACGATCGGCTTGAAGACTGAACCAGGCTGACGTTTTGACTGTGTGGCGCGGTTGTACTGACTACGATTAAAATCATACCCCCCAACCATCGCTTTTACTTGCCCGGTGGTCAGATCAACCGCAAGCATTCCACCATCAACTCGATTGCCATCTTTCCGTCGACATATCCCTTCTCGTTTACACAACGCGTCGATTCCATTGCGAAAAGCTTTTTCTGCCAGCCGTTGTAAGCTGAGGTCGACGGTAGTGAACACCTCAAGTCCCAGCTTTTCAGGAGCATCAGCTCCATAGCGGCGTTCGAGAATTTGTCGCACATGCTCAACGTAATAGGGCGCCAGTCCAGTATACGAAGGTGGCGGTGCCTGTGTTGGAGTCACCTGTTCTTGCCAAGCAGTCATCCCTTGGGCGTAGGAAACGTACCGCTCTTCCATCATCCGTTCGAGCACATAGCGTTGCCGATGTTTCGCACCTTCCAGGTTCTTGAATGGGTCGTACACACTTGGCGCAGGAGCAAGACCAGCAATCAGGGCAATTTCTGGCAGCGTCAGGTCACCTACACCTTTATTAAAATACTCACGCGCTGCAGCCTCGACGCCATAGGCGCCGCTGCCAAGATAAATCTGGTTGAGGTAGAGTTCGAGGATTTGTTCTTTGTTGAGTTTGCGCTCCAATCGCAGTGCAAGAATCATTTCCTGAATTTTCCGACGATAACTCCGCTCGGGCGTGAGGAGGACGGTTTTCACAATTTGTTGAGTAATGGTGCTGCCGCCCTGCACCGTTTTCCCTTCGTTCCAGTTGGTCAGAAACGCACGGGTGATTGCCGAAAAGTTCACCCCCCGATGTTGGTAAAATTCTTTGTCCTCTGCCGCAATGAATGCCCGTTGCAGCAGGATCGGAATTTTTCCCAGCGCGAGCGGGTAGCGTTTCTGCAGATAGAATTCACCAAGAAGGGTGGCATTATCACACGCATACACACGGGTCACCGCTGGTGGCGCATAACTCGCCAATCCCTCGATCGACGGTAATTCACCGGTAAGATCCTGATAAAATATCCACGCAGCGAATGTCCCGCCAATCAAAGTGACAAGGGCAAGAGAGCGAAACAAGAGACGAAAAAAGCGCCGAAGGCGTCCAGGAGACGGCGCCGATGGAGAAACCGACGAATTTTCCTTAGCCATGGAACAACATGTAAGGAACGCTCAGACCCACCAAGGGAGATAGCAACCTGACACCAGACGTGCGTTCTTTACAAACTTCTCCTTCCTCTTAATACAGGAATAACGCTAAGGTCGCATTGTAGCGACTCTCGCGAGCACATCCAAGGGAGTGTGACATCTCTCCCAAACGGCGGATCATTTACTATACTTCACGGAGGAATTGACCCACGATGCGATTAAATTCGGTGGGACATTCAAAATAGGCGGAATGACCGGCCTGGGGAATTTTTACAAACCGCGCGTGCGGAATTCGCTCAGTCATCCCCTCCATAACCTGCGGGGGAGCAAGCACGTCTTCTTCGCCCACCACAAGGAGTGTCGGAGTCTTGTGCTTTACGATCGGGCTCACATCATGTTTCAGGCTAAAGAGCATAGGCACCAAATTGGAGGCGACATGCGTATTGAGCGCAGAAATCTGTTGATACAGAAAACACAGCGCAGGCTGGCGCTCGGGAAAACTCTTGGCATAGGCATTCGCCAGAATCTGCTTGAGGTTCCCCTGAGAACGCTCTCGGATATTGGCGTGGGACTTCACCGTAGCGGTCGTCTCTACCCCACCAGTCGTATCACAGAGGATCAACGCGGTGGTACGCTCTGGGTGCTTTGCGGCAAAACCACAAACCGTCCAACCACCCATCGATTGCCCTGCGACTGCCGCTTTCTGGATACCGAGATGATCGAGAAGCCCAGTGAGATCATCAACAAAAGCGTTCGGCCCTGGACCGTTCGGAATATCACGAGATTGACCAAAGCTACGATGATCAAAGGTGATAACCGTGTAATGGGAGGAAAAAACTGGCACTTGCTGCCACCAACTCAGATGGCTTCCGCCTCCCCCATGCGCAAATACCAAAGCTGGCCCGCTACCGTGCGTTTCATAGTACAGCTCAATTCCGTTAATTTTTGCGAAAGGCATAGAACCTCCTTTTTTAGGTTACTGGTAACAAGTGACGGGCAAGGGTTCAAGGAACCGCCTGATCTTCACTTCTCACT
The DNA here is from genome assembly GCA_016874775.1 of Deltaproteobacteria bacterium. Lineage (NCBI taxonomy): Bacteria > Pseudomonadati > Myxococcota > Myxococcia > Deltaproteobacteria bacterium. Next base: position 36,126 of record VGTJ01000025.1, on the reverse strand, counting down.
TCTCATTTTTCCGCTGTTCCCTGTACCCTGTCACCCGTAACCTAAAATGAAACCTGTCATCTACGACGTTTGTCGTTCTGCCATAATCTCCGCATTCGATGCTACCACTCGGTCAGCTTTCAGTTTCTCGATATCAGCAACAGAGTAGCCCAAAAGGTGATGGAGCACTGATTCCGTGTGTTCTCCAAGTAGTGGACCAGGAGCGGCAATGTACCCTGGGGTCACCGAGCATTTTATCGGTGGACCATCAAGAACAACTTCCTCACCTTCAGGAGTTTTGACATGAGCCCAATAGCCACGTGCGCGGAGTTGCGGATCGAGGTCCATGTCCTCAGCATTGGCGACAATACCAGCCGGAACTCCTGCTTGTTGAAGCAGCGTCATGACTTCTTCGGCAGGATGCAGCGTTGCCCAGGCTTCAACATAGCGATCTAAACTTTCTTGATGCAGGATGCGTGAAGGAAGTGTGGCGAATCGTGCATCATGCGTCCACTCGGGGTTTCCCAAGGCGCGACAAAAACTCTGCCACTGCTCTTCCGTAAAAATCGTAATCGCACACCAGCGATCGTCACCAGCACAACGATACACCCCATGCGGCGCGGCGGGTGCTTCCTGAGAGCGATTAGCAAAGGGAGCACTCGCGGTTTTATTGACAAGCATATCGAGCAATGACGGGCCAACTACACTGGAGATAGTCTCAAATTGTGAGAGGTCAACGAATTGGCCTTGTCCGGTGCGTCGGCGATACCACAACGCCATCAACACAGCGAGCGCACCACTATACCCGCCGGACATGTCAGCATACGAATACCCCCATCCAGCAGGTTCTTTGCCTTCATGACGCATGAGCAATGTATAGCCGGACATCCCCTGCAATGTTGGTCCATAGCTGACGTAGTCCTTATGCGGACCAGTATGGCCAAAGCCCGACATGCTGACAGCAATAATGTCCGGCTTTATTTGCTTGAGGCTCTCGTAATCCATGCCCCAGTTGCGCATGACCCGCGCACTGAAGTTGTCGATCACGACATCAGAGACGTTGACCAGTTGCTGAGCGATGTCACGTCCGCGCGGATCGGACATATTGATGACCGTGCTCTGCTTACCACGGAAAAGATTGCCGGTGAATCCACCACGGCGAGAGCCCAGATCAAGCGAATCTCGCCGTTCGATCTTGATGACCTCTGCGCCTTGGTCGGCCAGAATGCGAGTCGCAACCGGCCCCGCGACGACCCAAGTAAAATCAAGAATGCGGATGCCGTCTAAGGCGCGGCGGTTCATCATTTTCCCATCAACCGCGCCGCAATCTCCTGATACCGCGCTGCGGCTTGCGCAATAATCTCCGGCGGCAGATGCGGTGCAGGTGGCTTGCGATTCCAACCTAACGAGATGAGATAGTTGCGAATAATTTGCTTATCGTAACTCTCTTGCGCCGCTCCAGGCTGATAGACATCTGCTCGCCAAAAGCGCGATGAGTCTGGAGTAAACGCTTCATCAATTAACAACACTTTGCCATCGCGCATCCCGAACTCAAACTTGGTGTCTGCCAGGAAGAACCCTTTGGTCTCAGCGTACGCGTGTGCAGCACGATACAAAGCAAGGCTAAGATCACGGACTTGCGCAGCTAACTGTGCACCGACGAGCCGTTCAACTTCAGAGAACGGTATGTTCTCATCATGTGCGCCCGCTTCGGCTTTCGTCGACGGCGTAAAAATGGGTTCAGGAAGTCGCTCACTTTCGCGTAATCCTTTCGGCAACGGAATACTACAGACCGTGCCGCTCGCGCGATATTCTTGCCAGCCAGAGCCAGCCAGATAGCCACGCACGATACACTCGACTGGCAATGGCTGGGCTTTTTTCACCAGCATCGAGCGCCCTTCGAGCATCTCGCGATACGAGCGAAACGGCGCGGGAAAATCCTGCACTTCAGTTGTCACAAGATGGTTAGGAACAATATGCGACAACTGATTGCACCAAAACCGTGAGACCTGCGTCAGTACTCTTCCCTTGTGTGGAATGCCGTCAGGCAAAACCACATCAAACGTAGACACACGATCGGTGGCAACAATGAGGAGGGAATCCTCTAGTTCATAAATATCACGCACTTTGCCGCGACGTGGTGGAGCAAGGCCCTCAATAGCAGTAGACAAAACAACTGACGTACTCATGGATAGCTACTCTCCATTTCTATTTTTGACTTTTTTCGTTCCTTGTACTCACTATTAGTGTAACGCCGTAGACGCAGCCACCCGGGAAGCTGGAGTCGTCTGCGCTGCAATCTCTCGCAGTTCATCACCAGTGATGACTTCTTTCTGCAGCAAGACTTCTGCGGCATCACGAAGAATCTGCTCTTGCGCAGTCAGCAGAGTTGTCACTCGGCTATACTGCTCTTCGATGATCCGTCGCATTTCGGCATCAATAGCTTGGGCTGTGGACTCGCTATAGTCGCCATTACTGGGTGCTGGATTGGTGCGCAAAAAAAGCGGCTGACGTTCCCCATCAAAACTCACTTTTCCGAGCTTCTCGCTCATGCCGTATGCTTTGATCATACTTTTGGCGATCTCTGTGGCTTTAAGCAAATCATCGCGCGCACCCGTAGAAACCTCACGATAAATAATCTCCTCAGCAACACGTCCACCCAAGAGTACGGCAATGCGGTTCTCCAATTCTGATCGCGTCATCAGAAAGCGATCTTCAGTGGGTAATTGCAAGGTGTACCCCAACGCCGCGACTCCACGCGGAATGATCGATATTTTCTGTACCGTATCAGAGCCAGGAATGGCCAGTGCCACCAGCGCATGTCCAACCTCATGATGTGCCACCCGTTCTTTTTCTTTTTTGTTGAGTACACGATTCTTTTTTTCCAAACCAGCGATCACGCGCTCAACTGCTTCTTGCAACTCAGAAAGGCTCACTTTGTCCTTCCCTCGTCGTACGGCCAGCAGCGCCGCTTCGTTGACGATATTCGCTAGATCAGCTCCGGCAAACCCCGGCGTCATTGCGGCAATCACGTCGAGGTCTTCTTCAGAGACCAAGGGTACCTCGCGAGCATGCAACTTGAGAATCGCCAAGCGACCAATTTTATCGGGACGATCAACAAGGACTTGGCGATCAAAGCGACCAGCGCGTAACAGGGCAGGATCAAGAATTTCAGGGCGATTGGTGGCTGCCATGAGGATGACACCGGTACGTGCATCGAACCCGTCCATCTCAACCAGCAGTTGGTTCAATGTCTGTTCACGCTCCTCATGTCCCATTGGACCAACACCCCGCGCTTTGCCTAATGCGTCAAGTTCATCAATGAAGATGATACAAGGCGCTTTCTGTTTCGCTTGCACGAACAGGTCACGGACCCGTGCCGCACCGACGCCAACAAACATTTCGACAAATTCCGAACCACTGATAGAAAAGAATGGAACTGCCGCTTCTCCAGCGACCGCTTTTGCTAGCAGCGTTTTCCCTGTTCCTGGAGGACCGACCAACAAAATACCCTTGGGAATCTTGCCGCCTAAACGGCGGAATTTCTCTGGAGTTTTCAGGAATTCGATAACCTCTTGCAATTCTGTCTTGGCCTCATCCACGCCAGCAACATCACCGAAAGTGACTTTAACATCCTTCTCCATGTAAATTTTGGCTTTGCTCTTGCCAATAGCGAGAAACCCACCTCCCAATCCTTCACGTTGCGCAAAGCGGCGCATGAGGAAGATCCACAAGCCAAAGAACAGGAGTGTCGGCAACACCCACGAAAGCAGGTCGTGAAGGAAGGTATCTTCAATTTCGCCGGAGAACTTGACCTTGTGCGTCGCGAGTTTGTCGGCAAGATTCGGATCTACACGGACAGTAACAAACTGTTTCGGGTGCCCTTCGGGAGCTTCGGTCAGCTTGCCACGGATCGAGTCAGGTCCGATACGGATCTCTTCGATTTTCCCTTGGTCAAGATATGTTTGAAACTGGCTATAGGGAATTTGCTCAACTGGGTTCATATACTGTACCCACAAGCTGTGCAGAATCACTATTCCCCAAATCGCAATAAAGATGTACCAAAGATTAAACTTTGTCTTTTTATCCATAGGCGCGTGTCCCCATACCCAAATATCGCCTGCAAAGTAAACAGGAAAGCCCTATTGTGAACGTCTCCACGGGCTCAAGCAAGGAACCCGCACCCTTCCCTCAGATCACTTCCTCTTGCTCCAGTTCCTTCAGTCGGTCGACGCTGATACCAAGTTCTCCTCGATAAACCTCGGTATTGTGTTCTCCGAGCAAGGGAGGACGACGAGCAATACGCCACGGTGAAACGGTAAAGAAAAACGGGCCGCCAGGGTAACGAATAGTGCGACCTAATTCCGGATGATTGACCTCGGAGAAGAATCCGCGGGCATTGAGCTGTGGATCGTCAACCAGTGCTTCTGGAGGGCGGACCATGGCATAAGGAATGCGACGAAGCTGCGCTCCTTCCATCAGCTCGGCAACACTATAGTTCTTTGCCCAGTCGTCGAGCACATCAAACAGATGTTCAGCATGCTCTTTGCGATAAAACTGATCTTCCCATTGCGGCTCACCTAAGTCCCGCGCCTGGTCGTCAGATTTCACCCATTCAACCAAGGACGTCCAATCGCCCAGCGAGCAGTGCATAATGTAGCCGTCTTTGCACTGAGCGACGCGAAAATATCGGCTCCAATGCAAACTCCCCTGGCGAGTCTGCACTCCTAATCCCTGGTGATAAAATGGTGCGACGTGTTCAACCGCTGCCGCAGCGGCTTCTTGAATACTCACATCTACCCACTGTCCTTCACCGACGGTGTCACGCGCCCAGAGCGCCGACATCGTACCAATAGCCGCAAAGAATGACGCACTGTGATACGCTTGCAAGCCTAACGCCCGGAGCGGCGGATCGTCAGAGAAGCCATTCGTATAAATCATTCCCCCCAATGCCTCGGCAACTGTGTCTGAACTCTTGTAGTCACGGTATGGCCCAGTTTGGCCGAACGGAGAGATTGAAGTCAGCACGAGTTGGGGATTCTGCTGCTTCAGCGTTTCGTAACCCAATCCCCATTTTGCCAGTGTTCCTGGAGCAAAGGACTCAATGACAACATCTACCTTCGCTACAAGTTGTCGAAAGAGGTCTTGCCCAGTGGGGTCTTGCAGATCAAGGGTCACACCTCGTTTGCTGGTGTTGTAAAACCAGTAGAGCAAACTGCGATCACGATGGGGAAGGTTATCGAGGAACGGACCAATGGAACGCATCGCATCACCGCCCGGCGGTTCGATCTTAATGACATCCGCGCCCATATCACCGAACAATTTGGCACACAACGCACCTTTGAGGTCAGTAAGATCAAGCACCCGAAGATCAGCGAGTGCGCGAGGAATTTTCTCAACCATACAATGCACCACCGGGTGTCACTCGACTTCAGACAAGTAAGACTCCTGGTCAAGCTGGTATTTTTCAATCTTGCGATAGAGGCGCTGACGATCGATAGCAAGCAGTCGCGCTGCTTCGTTCTTGTTTCCCTGACTTTTTCGTAATGCCGCACCGATAAGAGACCGCTCCATCTCTTCGAGAGTAGGTAACTCAACGCGATCATGAAACTGGGGGGGCTTCTCCGCAAACCCAGCGATGGGAGCAGGAAGATCGGCAAGCGTAATCTCACTACTCCGCGAGAGCGCAAACATGCGCTCAATCACGTTCTGCAGTTCGCGAATGTTGCCGGGCCATGCGTACGCATTGAGCTTCTCTATTGCTTCTGGAACGATCTTTTTCGGTGCGACTTTATATTCTGTACTGAAGGTATTCACAAAATGTTCGATCAACAACGGAATGTCCTCTCGTCGTTCTCGTAATGGTGGAAGGTGAATGGGGACAACATTGAGACGATAGAACAAGTCTTCGCGAAACATGCCTTTACGAACAGCATCTTCTAAGTCACGGTTACTAGCAGCAATGATGCGAACATCGACCTTTATCGGGCGGCTCGATCCCAGTGGGGTCACTTCTTTTTCTTGGATTGCGCGCAAGAACTTGACTTGCAAAGAAAGCGGAATCTCGGAAATTTCGTCAAGAAAAAGAGTCCCACCATTCGCGGTTTGGAAAACCCCGTTGTGATCGGCGATTGCCCCGGTAAACGCTCCGCGCCGATGACCAAACAGCTGGCTGTCGAGTAACGTCTCAGACATCGCCCCACAGTTAATGGCAACGAATGGACGGTCTGCCCACGGTGCTTGACGATGGATGGTCCGCGCGACCAGCTCTTTACCAGTGCCGCTCTCGCCGGTCACCAACACGGTGCTCTTATTCTCACTCACTGCTGCGATGAGCAAGTAGAGGTTGCGCATCTGCGGGCTTTGACCAATCAACTCACCAAACTTTTTGAAGGCCCGCATCTCACGGCGGAGTTGCTCAACCTCCTCTCGCAAACGTTTCGTCTCTACGAGTTTATCGACCTTGAGTAACAGCTCGTCTGGGTTGCACGGCTTGGTCAGATAGTCCGCAGCCCCGTGCTGCATCGCCTCCACCGCGCTCTCGATGGTACCGTGCCCTGTAAGCACAATGACAGCACAGCCGCGCTCTTTTACATTCATCTCGCGTAGCAGTTGCATGCCATCCATAGATGGCATTTTGAGATCGGTGATCACGACATCGAAGGGATTTTCTCCCAACACACGTAGGGCCTCACGTCCATTCCCCGCCGTTTCAACTACATAGCCTTTCCGTTGCAAGATCTTCGCCTGCGTTTTGGCCATGTTGATCTCATCGTCAACCAGTAGGACCCGCGCGGCCATTATCCACCTCCTCTGGCGACATTAGAGGCGAGCCTCGCTCACCCGCTTCTCTTTCCGACGTTTCTCATTGGCACAGGGACAGGGGAGTTCAATCAAGAACGTGGAACCTTCCCCAACCTTACTACGAACAGTAATGTTCCCGTGGTAGCGCTTCAGTATCGAATGCACGACAGAAAGCCCCAAACCCGTTCCCTGTCCAGGTTCTTTCGTCGTGAAGAAGGGGTCAAAAATCCGATGGACGTGCTCTTCAGCAACCCCGACTCCGGTATCTTGAAAAGCAAGAATCACCCGTTTGTCCGAGTCTCGCTGAGTACGAATCCGCAATTCCCCACCATGCGGCATCGCTTGTACCGCATTCGTAATCAAGTTCAGAAAAACTTGGCGCAACGCGTTTTGATTAGCCGTGCAGTTGCCAATCTTTCCCAATGCCGTGACGACTTTCACGTTGTTGGTTTGGAGATATTTGCCCATGAGCTGTAACGTCTTGCGCAAGAGGTCGTTGAGGTTGACCTCTTCCATTTCGGCGCGACTCTCGTGGGAAAATTCTAACAGGTTCTTGATAATATCTTGGGCTCGCACAATCTCATCTTTGGCAATGCGCAGATCTTCATGCACTTCGGGATTATCGGAGTCGATAATTTCACTCAGGTCATAGAGGGCATTCATAATAATGCCCAACGGATTGCGGAGTTCGTGTGCGATGCCAGCCGCCAATTGACCGATAGCGGCCATTTTTTCTGATTGGATGAGCTGACTCTCCAGTCGTTTCGGTTTTGTCACATCAAGATATATTCCCTGGATAGTTTTCCGATCCCGATGTTCAATACAACCAAAATAGACTGACACAGGAACAACTCCTCCAGCCTGGGTCAACACACGCAGGTTTTCACGGCTCAGGTACCCGTGACTATTGGTCTGTTGACACAGTTGGCGCACTTCCTCTCTTTCATCTTGAGGATGTAACTCCCAGATAGGACGCCCTCTGAGTTCTTCCCGTGAAAATCCGGTTACCTTCTCGGCCTCACGATTCGCATGGAGAATCGTTCCATCATGGCAATTGATACTAAAAATGGGGGCCGGAGAATTATCCACTGCCTTGCGATGGCTCTCCTCTTCGTCACGGAGGGCTTCTTCACGAGCTTCAACGAAGAAGTCAGTGATATGCAACATTCGTTCAGAGAATTCTTGATCTAGCAAGTTGATCAGCTCTACCAAGCGCTTGCGATCTGTTGCGTAGACTTTTCGCAACCGTTCGACGATCAAGTCGCGAATCTTCATCTGACCAGACAAAAAGCGAGACGGGGGTGAATGGGAAATAAATCCATGTCGGGCATGCTCGCGCAGATACACATACGTCTCGATATCACCCGGATTCTCAATGTGCCGCGCCCAACGAAGCAAGGCATCGTATTGATTCTGTTGGGTTTCTGGAATGTGTTCAACCGGAAGAGAAAAAGTCACGGCAATCAACTGCACCCATTCATCGACGACGGCCACAGCATGTCCGCGGATAAACGCCGCAAGTTCGGTCCGTAAAAGACTACGGGTCCGCGAAAAGCGTAACAGCTCGCATCCATCCATATACCGTTCAACGCGGCTCAGATGATCTTCCAGCGATTCTTCAAACAATGGTTGCATATCGTTCCTCTTTCTCTTGTGCCTAGCGTTCGTCCCCAGTTGTGACAATCCCCCTTTTCCTCGACAGAATGACCTCTCTTGCTCTAAGCCCAGGGGTCACTTCATTTTTCGCGCTCTCCTCGATATGGTAGCGAGGGCAGCACCAAAGATTATCCCACCGAGTCAGCACAAACCCTTACGCCACGCGAGACTTTTTGCCCCTACGAGTGTTCAATGGAACAGAAAGAGCAGATTGCCCCACACGAAGATCCGGATGTACAGTTGATGTTGCGTTTCCAGCGGGGTAGTCAGGAAGCGTTTCAGCAACTCTTTCAAAAGTACACACCGTCAGTGGTCAATTTTGCCTTTCATTTTCTCGGCAATCGTGCACGCGCCGAAGAAATTACGCAGGAGGTTTTTTTACAAGTTTATCGCTGGCAACAACGTTATGAACCCAAGGCTAAGTTTTCGACGTGGTTATTCAAGATCGCCCATAACCATTGCTTGAACGAAGTTCGTAAAGGCGAGTATCGTGTCACCGTCGAATCCATTAGCCCCAAAGAAGATAGTGACGGAGATGAACGAGAACGGGAATTACCCGATACTCATCATGATAAAGGCGAAGATGTTCTTGCGGCGAAACAAGCGTCAGCAAGAATCACAAAAATTTTGCGGCGGCTGCCGGAAACCCAGCGGACCGCCTTAACCCTGAGTCGACTTGAGGGTCTGTCGTACCAAGAGGTAGCAGAGGTACTCGGTGTGACGGAGAAAGCGGTCAAAAGCCTCGTCTTTCGTGCGACCCAGAGCCTCAAGGATGGACTCAAAGACATCGTGGATGCTTATGACCTGTGAAGAAATTCGAGAAGAATTAGTCGCCTACTGTGATGGCGAATTACCGGAGGAGGACCGAACACAGATTACTGCGCATCTCAGCACGTGTTCGGCCTGCAGCCGGGAAGTTGCTCAGTTGGCACGGATTAACACATTATTCATCACGCAAGTCGAACGGGTGACACCATCGCCAGAGTTTACCGCCACGTTCTGGCAGCGACTTGAACAAGAAAAACGCCCGGCTCCGGTGCAGGAAGGTCGTCTCGTGCGATGGTGGCGTGAATGGCGTGAGTCAATGAGCGGATGGCAACTCGCCCCGGCCTTGGCTGGTGCAGCAAGCATCCTCATTTTCTTCGGCTATATCGTGTCTGATCGTGGCTCGGAGACAACCAAACCAACGACTGGAACTCAGTCGCAACCAGGACAGACACGACCAATCCTCACACCAGTCCCACCAGGACAATCAACTGATGTCCCTGCACTGGTGCAAGAGAAACTCGAGTTGTTCGTGAATTATCGCGTCATCGCTGATTTAGAGAAGCTGTCGCGCTTTGATGAAATCGCCGCGGTTCAACTTCCTGAGGACCCACCCATGAGTATTGCTGAAAGTGACATTCCTAAGGATGTATTGGACAATCCTGGTTTTTTCGCTAACTATCCGGTGTTGCAGAAGATGGAGGAGTTGAAAAATCTCGAGACCGTGCTCGATGCGCCCCCGGATGGAGATGAAAAACACCGTGGGTAAGATAGGGAGGAACATGCAGTGAGATCCATGCTGGTGAAATTATCGCTGACTGCCGTCCTCGCAGGTGGAATGTTTGCGCTGTGGCCACTCAAGCCGCTAACGCAAGCCCAGAACCTCCCCTCCGTGCATTTCATTGGGCAGGACTGGTATGAACTGTCACCACAAGAACAGTCGCGAGCGCTAGATAACTACCGCCGCTTTCAGAAGCTCCCCCCAGAGCGGAAACGAGCATTGGAAGATCGCTATCATCAATGGCAGCAACTGCCCAGTGAAGAACGAGATCGACTGCGCCGGAATTACCGACGTTATCGCGACATGAACTCTGACCAGAAAGAAGACTTTTCACGTCGCTATAAGCACTGGCGTTCTCAACCACACGAGTAGGACGTACCCCACGGTCCATCTCTGTAACCCTCTGCAAAGTAGGGGCGTCGCATGCGACGCCCCTACGAAAGACGAACCTGTTGGCGAACAATCCTACAAAGACATGCGGCATCGCTCCGAGCATTGTCACGAACATGTCATTCTGCACGAAGTGAAGAATCTCTCATACTGAAAGGGAGTGGAATGAGGAGAGATTCTTCGTCGCGACACTCCTCAGAATGACAAAGACCGGCAGCTTTTTTCCCCATCCGTAACCCAGAGCAACTTTTCCGCTTGGGTCGTGTTTTTCTCACTACTTCTCGCTACACGAGAACCCGTCGCGAGAAGGGAGGAGAAAAGAACACGATGAAACGTTCAGATACTGTGCGAACTGTCTCCGGACTGACCCTCGGTTTCATGCTGACCTCGTCGGTTCCAGTCTTTGCGCAGAGTTACGACTATGAGCGGGGAACTTCGCGCACCTCCGATCGTTATCAAGATCGAGACTATGATCGTTACGATCGGGAGGAGCGTGAAGAACAACCATCGTATCGTACGCCTGAACCTCGAACGCAGTCACCGTACAGCTCGCGCTCCCCAAACGCTTACGGCACGCCTTTTGGCATGAGTAAATCGACGATGGGAGCTATCACTGGTGCTGTTCTTGGTGCGGGAAGTGGTGCCATTATCGGCAGTCATAAAGGCAGAGCTGGTCGTGGCGCCCTCATTGGCGGCGGCCTTGGCGCTCTCGGTGGATATGTGGCGGGACGACAGGTTGAGGGACAAGACGCTACGCTCGACGAACACGATCAGGTGCTCGAAAACCAGCGGCAGGAAATTGCCCGCAACCGACAGTTGATCGAAGAACTGAAACGCAAACGCTTAGACGCCCGCGAGACTGAGCGGGGCGTCGTCGTCAACCTTCCTGACGTGCTATTTGAATATAAAAAAGCGAATCTCACAAATAGTGCACAAGATAAAGTTGCCTACATCGCCAACGTGCTGAAGAAACGTGCAAACAACCGCCGTGTATCGATCGAAGGACATGCTGATGCGATTGGTAGTGAGCCCTTCAATATGACGCTTTCTCAGAATCGCGCTCAGACTGTCGCGCACGAACTCGCGTATAACGGTGTCGCTGACAGCAAGCTCTCCGCACGTGGCTATGGCGAGAAGTACCCGGTTGCTCCGAATACTAACGCTGACGGCTCTGACAACCCCAGCGGACGCGCCAAGAACCGACGTGTGGAAGTTGTCATCGAAAACTAACGCAGACACAACAGCAGACTGATTCAGATAAGAACCGTCTCTCATAGAAAGAGGAGGATACGTCCATGAAACGATTGATTAGCGTACTTAGCCTTGCTGCCTTACTTGGTGGCTGTTCGGCTCCAATGACCCAGCGCGAGCGGTCAACCCTTACCGGTGGTGTCTTGGGTGCGGGAACCGGAGCTATCATTGGGAGTGCGCTCGGACGTCCGGGACGAGGCGCGTTAATCGGTGGTGGACTTGGAGCGCTTGGTGGTGCTGCCCTTGGTGACCAAATGGAAGGACAATATCAACGACAAGAAGCGCAAACACGCGAAGCAGAAGAGCAACGGCGCGAACTTGAGCGACAACGGCGCGAAATTGATGACCTGCGCAGAAATCGGTCGTATGATGACGATTATGATTCGCGCAGTTACGACCGATGTTCCCGTAGTTATGATCGTGACTATGACCGTTACTAACCTCTGCTAAGGGTTTTCCCTCCCTTCTACTTGCTTACACAGGGGCGTTCTAACAAACGCCCCTTTTTTTGCTCTTTATTCTCGCCGAGCGGGTCGATATGATGAGGCCTATGGCAAAATTAGTTACTACACCCTCTTCTTCTACAAGCGCCAAGGATCTGCTCTTACTCATGCGAGAGCGTATTCTTTTGTTTGATGGTGCGATGGGAACCTCCATCTTCGCGAAACATCTTACGGCTGATGACTTCGGCGGCCCGCAATACGAGAATTGTAATGAATATCTCGCTATCACGCGCCCACATATTATTGCCAACATTCACGAAAGCTTTCTCCAAGCTGGTTCTGACATCGTCGAGACCGATACGTTTGGGGCAACACGAATTGTCCTTGCCGAATTTGGCCTTCAAGACAGAGCGTTGGAAATTAACCAGGCAGCCGCTCGCCTTGCCAAAGAGGTGGCTCAACGCTACAGCACCCCAGCGAAGCCGCGCTTTGTTTGTGGATCGATGGGTCCTACCACCAAGCCAATTTCGGTGATCGGTGGTGCAACCTTTGACCAAATGCGCGAGGCTTACGCTGAGCAGGCCGAAGGGCTACTGCTTGGCGGCGCTGATTTATTAATCCTTGAAACTGCGCAGGACACCTTAAACCTGAAAGCTGGAATCATTGGCGTTCACGAGGCTTTCCACAAAACTGGTATCAGTGCGCCGTTAATTATCTCTGGCACGATCGAGACCATGGGGACAATGCTCGCAGGGCAAGGGATCGAAGCTCTCTACGTCTCGTTAGCGCACAACGATTTGCTCGCCTTTGGGCTCAACTGCGCGACTGGTCCAGATTTCATGACCGACCATATTCGCACCTTGTCACAGATTTCACGCTTCCCGGTGTTGTGTATGCCGAATGCTGGTCTGCCAGACGAGGAAGGTCGCTACAACGAAAGTCCGGAAATGATCGCGGCAAAGCTGGAGCGCTTTGTTGATCAAGGTTGGATCAACACGCTTGGTGGTTGCTGTGGCACTACGCCGGAGCATTTGCGTTTGCTCGCGCAGATGCTCGACGGCAAGAAGCCACGCATGACTCAAGCGCCTCGCCGCAGTGTGGTGACAGGCTTAGAGCCGCTCACGATTGAAGAAGACAAGCGACCAGTGCTGGTCGGTGAACGCACCAACGTCATCGGCTCACGCAAATTCAAAGAACTGATCATTGCTGGTGCTTTTGAAGAAGGCACGGAAATTGGTCGACGCCAGGTCCGCGGTGGTGCTCAAGTTGTCGATGTCTGCTTGGCTGATCCTGACCGTGACGAACTCGCTGACATGACCAAGTTTCTCGATCTGTTGGTGAAGAAGATCAAAGTGCCGCTGATGATCGACTCCACCGATGCTCGTGTGATCGAAGAGTCATTGAAACGCTCGCAGGGCAAAGCGATTATCAACTCGATTAACCTCGAAGATGGTGAAGAGCGATTTGAAAAAGTCGTGCCGTTGATTAGAAAGTACGGCGCTGCAGTCGTTGTCGGCTGTATTGATGAAGACCCTGTCCAAGGTATGGCCGTCACGCGCAAGCGTAAACTTGAAGTCGCGAAACGCAGCTACGACTTATTGACACGCAAATATGGTGTTCCCGCAGAAGACCTGATTTTTGATCCGTTGGTATTTCCGCTTGGCACCGGTGACCAGAACTACATTGGTGCTGGTGAAGAAACCATTGAAGGCGTTCGTTTGATTAAAGAGACCTTCCCGGAATGTAAAACCATTCTCGGTATTAGTAACGTCTCCTTCGGCTTGCCTCCGGCTGGACGTGAAGTGCTGAACTCGGTGTTCTTGTACCACTGCGTCAAAGCTGGCCTCGACATGGCAATCGTCAACAGCGAGAAGCTCGAACGCTACGCTTCGATTCCTGAAGAGGAACGCCATCTCTCTGAAGACCTGATCTACTGGCGCGGCAATGATCCAGTTGCTGCATTCGCGGCTCATTTTCGCCAGAAGAACACCAAGGCAAAAACCGATACGCGCAAAGACCTGCCGCTTGATGAGCGCTTAGCACGCTGTATTATCGAAGGGTCAAAGGAAGGCTTAGTTGATGATCTCAACGAAGCCCTACAAGCGCGCAGACCTCTCGAAATCATCAATGGCCCGCTCATGGCCGGGATGGATGAAGTCGGACGTCTGTTTAATAGCAACGAGTTAATCGTTGCCGAAGTGCTGCAGAGTGCCGAAGCCATGAAAGCCGCCGTCGGACATCTCGAACAGTTCATGGAGAAAACCGACGATGCCCTCAAAGGTTCGGTCCTCCTTGCTACTGTCAAAGGAGATGTCCACGACATCGGGAAGAATCTGGTCGAAATTATTCTTGGCAACAACGGCTATAAGGTCATCAACCTCGGTATCAAAGTGCCACCGGAAACGCTGATTGAGGCCTACCGAACCCATAAACCCGACATGATCGGCTTGTCTGGACTGCTGGTAAAATCTGCCCAGCAGATGGTCGTCACGGCACAAGACTTGAAGACTGCAGGAGTCAGTTGCCCGATCCTGGTTGGTGGAGCTGCACTCACTGCGCGTTTTACTGCCACCAAGATCGCCCCGGAATATGAGGGGTTGGTTTGCTATGCCAACGATGCCATGAACGGTCTCGACCTGGCTAATCAGATCGTGGTCCCTGAGAAACGCACGGCACTGAATAACAGGATTCTCACCGATCGCCAACGCCTCAGCGAACAGATACAAAAGCCCGCGGAAAACCCAGTGGTCGTAGAAGTAGTCGCACCACGAGCGTCTTCAATCACGCATGAACATGAGATCCCTCTTCCACCGGATTTACGCTCGCACGTGCTCGATAACTACGACCTGGAAGATGTGTTTGCCTACATCAATCCGACGATGTTGTATGGCAAGCACTTGGGGCTCAAAGGCAACTTAGAAACGCTACTCGAACAAGGCGACAAAAAAGCTCGCGAGTTGGATCGGCTTGTGCGCGGGTTAGAAGATGAGATTCTCGCCAAAAAACTCCTGCGCGCACGTGGTGTCTATAAATTCTTCCCGGCCAATTCCAATGGTGACCAGATCCTGATTTACAACTCAACCGGGACTGAGGTTATCGAAGTGTTCCATTTCCCACGCCAAGCGCATGGAGAAGGATTGTGCTTGAGCGATTTCGTCGCACCACAAAGTTCAGGGAAGCGTGACTACGTCGCGCTGTTCACTGTCACGTGCGGCCACGGTGTACGGGAGTTAGCGGAGCAGTATAAACAAGACGGGCAGTATCCAAAGTCCCATACCCTACAAGCAATTGCTATCGAAGGAGCTGAAGCCTTCGCTGAATTACTGCATCGGCGGCTGCGAGAAATGTGGGGATTTCCCGATGCGGCTGAACTAACCATGCGCGAGCGCTTCAAAGCTCGCTATCGTGGCGTCCGTGTCAGCTTTGGTTATCCAGCCTGCCCGCGACTAGAAGATCAAACCAAGCTCTTCAAGCTTTTGCAGGCGACAGAAACAATTGGTGTGGATCTCACTGAAGGTTTCATGATGGAACCTGAGGCATCAGTCTCTGCGCTAGTCTTCCATCACCCACAAGCAAAATACTTCAGTATCCTGGAAGAAGAGTTGACGGCCTTTGAGCGACAGTTGGCGGGATAATTCGAAAGACTGAGAGAACGGGCGAAAGGGAGACCCGGCGACCACCCCACCGGGTCTTCATCGCCCATTCACCCATTCTCCCGTTCTCCCATTCTTTTTCTCTCCTACAGGTCGTACCCCACCTCTCCATGCTCAGCTAAATCAAGTCCAGAGAATTCGTCTTCTTCATGTACACGGAGTCCCACGAGCACATCAACGATTTTCAAAATGATGAACGATGCCACTATGCTGTACACCGCAGTAAAAACCGCAGCATAAATTTGCACCCCGAGTTGCGAGGCAATGTTCAAATCTTGGACCGCACCGCCGAATGTTGACGACGCAAAAATGCCCACGAGAATCGTTCCGACCAAACCCCCAACACCGTGAACACCGACCACATCAAGTGCATCGTCGTACCCGAGCTGACGCTTCAGCACTGCAACCGCAAAATAGGCAAGGAGACTTGAGACTGCGCCAATAACCATCGCTCCAGCAGGACCAACATTGCCGGATGCGGGGGTAATCGCTGCCAAACCGGCAATTGCTCCGGTTGCCAATCCAAGAGCGCTGGGTTTGCCGATTTTTATCCATTCGATCGCACTCCACACAATCGCGGCAACGCACGGAGAAATCTGCGTTACCACTACCGCCATGCTGGCTTGACCATTCGCTGCCAACGCACTGCCACCGTTGAAGCCAAACCACCCAACCCACAACATGCCAGTGCCGGTTAATGCCATCGTCAAATTGTGCGGTGGCATCGGGGTCTCTGGATAGCCGTGACGTTTTCCCACCAGAATCGCGGCGACTAATGCGGATGCACCAGCAGTGATATGCACGACAATGCCACCGGCAAAGTCGAACACTCCCATGTCGCCGAAGTACGAACCAGCACCAGACCACACCATATGGCAAATCGGCAGATAAACGATTGTCACCCACAATGCAGAGAACAGCAGGATCGCAGCGAACTTCATTCGCTCGGCAAACGCGCCGATGATCAAGCCAGGAGTGATAATGGCAAATGTCGCCTGAAAGATAAAGAACAACACTTCCGGAATCGAGCCCCGCAAGGTGTTGGGAGTAATGCCAGCCAGAAATGTTTTTCCCATACTCCCAATAAAAGCATGCAACCCTTTCTCACCAGCCTGCATCCCGGTGGTATCGAAGGCCAAACTATAACCGTAGAAAGTCCAAATCACCGTCACAATTGCGGTCAACGCAAAACATTGCATATAGAGGGACAGAACATTCCGCTTACGAACGAGACCAGCGTAGAACATCGCTAACCCTGGAATCATCATAAACAGCACCAAAGCTGTGGAGATGAGCACCCATGCGGTATCTCCTGTATTCAACACGTCTTCCGCAAAAGCCGTTGTCGGTATCCGGTAAGGACAATCAATGCTCCGACAATCCGGGCGAATTGTCGTAACTCGCCGGTATGTTTTCCCTCCATAGTGGTTCCCCTCCTGGCAAAAGTCTGCCGACGCGATAGCAATCGCTCACCAAAAAAGCAAGGTTGGTCATCGCCTGAGGGTGAGAAACACCGGTTCTCCGGCTTTTCTGCATGATCCGGTTCAGCGAGTAAACACTCGGTTCATATCCTTGAAGGACTTAAACTCAAGCGCGTTGCCGCTGGGATCTGTGATGAACATCGTCGCCTGTTCACCGACTTCGCCTTTGAAGCGAATATGGGGAGTAATGACAAAATCAGCGTTTTGGCGTTGCAGGCGATCAGCCAGTGCCTGCCAGGTGTCCCACTCTAGGATCACACCGAAATGCCGGACTGGCACGTCGTCGCCATCTACCATATTGGCGGCTGTCGATTCATTTGCACTCTCTGTGAGGTGTGCAGTAATTTGATGGTCGAAAAAGTCAAAATCGATCCATACGTCGCTTTCACGCCCGACCCGACACCCGAGCAGGTCGACATAAAACTGGCGTGCGGATTGTAAGTCCGTGACGGGAAACGCGAGGTGAAAACGATGTCGCATAGTCCTTCTTTCCCTTGGTTACGCTTCACGGGGCGCAATCACTGCTCGCAATGATGCATACGGTTCACCGCCGTTGTCTTCAACCTCGAACCACCACACGGCACCTTTTTTGACGTCCCACTCTGCACCCTCGCCAGTCAAGAGAAATGCTGCGACTTGACCGAGTGTCGGCTGGTGACCAACGACAATCACTGTTCCTTCCGCGTTGGGGCAACCTGCTACGCGCAAGAGTCGCTGCACCGATGTACTTAAGCCCACTTCACTACTGGTTTCGAACTTACTTGTGAGCGCATTTGCAGTTTGCTGGGTGCGTACCGCAGGGCTCACGAGGATTCGTACTGGCGACTCAATCCGGTCTTTGAGCCAAGCAGCAACTTTTTGCGCTTGTTTTTCGCCTTTTGCAGTCAGCTTTCGTGCAGTATCAGGCACACCATCTTCAGCTTCGGCGTGTCGCCAGAGAATCAGGTCCATTCCATTCCCCTCTTTCTGCGATCCTTCACCTAAAGAGTTACCAGAAAATCTTTTGCTCGACAAAATTCGACCACACACGTTCCAGGTCCTTGAGCTGCGCTTGACTCTTGCCGCCAGTCCACCCGAGCACAAGACTCTGCGCTTGCGACTGTGGGAATTCTTCAATCGTCTTGACAACCTCGCTCAACAATAATCTTGCAGTTGCTGCATCATTCAATGATCCCAGGATCTCTTGCACTTCGGCTAAAGTTTCAAGGTAGCGTCGCAGGTGCTTCTGCTTTTGTGGATACAGAGAAGCAAAGAATTCGGCGGCATAGCGGAGTTTTTTCGCGACTATTCTCACCTGATGCTGCTCTTCTGGAGAACTCGTCGTCACATCTTTCCCCTTTTTTTTGAGACGCCGACGCCATTTTTTCAGAACTCGTGTAGCAAACGAGGAAATCTTTTCTTCGCCCTCCCCGCCATCAGGCGTATCGGTGTCCCGCCACGATTGTAAAGACAACCACGCACCAAGGTTCAGGAGTAAGCGTTGATAGCGACTTGACGTTATTGCCTCTCGCGCCCGCTGGGTCTGCTGCTGACGAAGCCCTTCGCTCTTCATTTTCAATGAGACTAATTCTTGGTGATCAGGAAATGCCGCAAGAATGGGTGGTAACGTATCAAGCGTAAATACATCCCAGTTCCGCACTGCATCGAATTCGCCAGTCAACCAGCGTAACTCTGCTCGGATCGATTCACTTTTTTCGCGCGGGACGAGGGCAGAAAACACGCTCAAGGCTGAACGTATGCGACGCAATGCCACCCGCATCTGATGAACAAACTCTGGGTCTTCTTCTCGCAATACGCCCTCTTCATTCGCTTGCAAGTGCATCAATTCGCTTCGCAAAATATCAACAAGCGCAGCACTCACCGGAAGATCCGGAGGCAATTCAATCGCTCGCGCTTTCACCGGGACCAGCGCGACAGGAACGAGCAGCCGATACCCACGTTCTGCTTTACTAATGTTCTCCAACTTCAGGGCAAGCGTTTCTTGCAACGCCAGCGCAAGCTCAAAAAGTCGAGCCGCATTGCCCGCCTTCAGTTCTAATTCAACTTCACAGAGCGGTACCTGTTTCCCTTCAGCGCGAATCTCGCCTTGGTCAAGAGACAGTTCGATAACCTCACCATTGGCAAACTCCAAGAGAGAACTCGTCCGCACGAACTCAGTCACAAAGACAGGGCGCAGGGTGTTACGGATTTTCTCAGCAAGAAAAAACTCACGAACCGTTGGCGCACTGATAGCAGCAAGGTCGGGGGTGCCTTCAACGGTTTCGTTTTCCCACTCTGGTCGCTCATGTAACCCACCAGCGACCTTGCCTTCTGTCTTCACCGTCTGTATCCAGCGACCATCAACGTGACGCAAACGTAGGGCGATACGATGCCTCTTCAAATCAAGGTCAGGTGTGTCGTAGTAGACACTGAGGAGTTGTTGAGGTGGCAATTCGCGACGAGCGACCGTCTCAAATACGGGGTGATGAAACAGCCGCTCGCTCTCGTCTGGAGGGACCAGCAGTTTGAGTTCAACTTCGTTAGCCATTGTCGCTAGATCACTCCGCGTTGTCGGAGTTCTTTCACCCGCTCCTCTTCAAAGAGCACGGCGGATTGCGTGAGTTGCGTAATGTGTCCTTCGTCATAGTTGAGGTAACGTTTCAGCACCTCGGCATTGTGTTGACCAAGAAACGGGGCTGGCCCTTGGATGTGACGCGGTGCTTCGGACATCGCAAAAGGTGTATTGACGATTGGCATCGTTCCATACACCGGATGTTCGATCTGCGTGACCATCCCACGCGCAAGTGTCTGTGGGTGACTGAGCGCACCACCGAGATCAAGTATAGGAGCGCAAGGAACGCGTTGCTCTGCCAGCGCATTTAGTGCCGCTTCATTATTGGGAAACGATTGTAACCAATCTTCGATGATCTTCGCTAGCTCCACTTTATTCTCCAGTCGCTTGGCGTTGGTCGCAAATTTTGCATTGGTGAGTAAATCTTCGCGTCCGATCGCTTTGGCGAATTGTGGCCATTGATGTTCAATCGCTTGCAGAACGACGTACCCGTCATTTCCCTTGAAAACACCAAGCGGAGCAACTGCGTAATGATACGCGCCAAAGCGTTTCGGATTAAATGCGCCATGAGAAAGTGCGTAATAGGGAAGGTTGCATAAGTCGAGATAGAGCAGCGAATCGACCTGCGCGATATCGATGTATTGTCCTTTGCCGGTGCGGTCGCGATAGAACAGCGACGCACAAATCGCTAGCGCAGTATGTACGCCAGCGTTGGGATCACCGATGCCATTCCCCACATATTGTGGCGGGCCATCGGGTTCGCCAGTCATGTGCATCACTCCACTCATGGCCTGACCAATAATATCAAAGCTGGTGCGATCAGCCCACGGACCAGTCTGGCCAAATCCTGAAATCGACGCCATGATGATTTTTGGATTGATCGCTTTGAGCGCAGCGTACTCCAGGCCAAGCTTCTTCATCACTCCTGGTGCAAAATTTTCGACCACAACGTCGAACGTCGCAACCAGGTCTTTGGCAATTTGCAGGCCTTCCGGTTTCTTCAAGTCCACACAGAGACTCTTCTTACCAGCGCAGGTATACAAGAACATCGCGCTCAGGTTCTCTTTGACATGAAACATGCTACGTGCAACATCACCATTTGGCGCAGACTCGATCTTCACCACTTCTGCTCCCAGGTCAGCAAGGATGCGGGTGCACGTCGGCCCAGCCAGAACATGGGTAAAATCTAACACCTTGATCCCAGCGAGTAACGAATCGCGTGGCTGTTCATCGCTCATGAGATTGGTCCTCCTGCCTGCTGCTCATAGCAGAGTCAGTCACCCCTGAGCAAATTTCTTCATTGGCGCGAAATTTGCCTTCTTGCTTCGTTCTAGCGTTTTCAGCTACAAGGGGAGCAGTTGAACTTTCAGGATACACCGTGCGCGACGGACCGCGACTCTACTTACGATTGGGCGACCGCGTTGCTCACCTTCGCTACGAAGAGTGGGGCAATGGTGTTGTAGTCGAAGAAATGACCTCGACTTTGATTGGTGGCACCTGCCTTGTACGGATTCTGTTCGATGACGGCCAACAACGGACCTTCAGCAACGACCTCGATAGTGACATTTGCTGTTATTATTTTGGCATCCGCCGACAATCACACTCGCTGTTTGGTGGCGAACGTAAACGTTCAAGCCGTTCTTCCTTGGCGAAACGGCTGCCGCACGAGTAAATCTATTTCATACGCTACGACGAATTGTCTTTTGAGGTAGCGTGCGCTGTGCGCACGATGTCGCGTCACTCTACAAGGTTCGTGCGCATAGCGCACGCTACGGACTGTCGGGGCGTGCAGCTATACGCCCCGATCACGACACAATGTCTAGTATCGTGTCTCATAACTTCGTGAGCAGTTGTAGGGCGGGCGAAGCGCGCCAACTGACTGGCGCGTGGTACGCACCCTACGATTTCACCGCTCATGAACGTGCGAGATACGGTACTAGTAGTCAGTTATGTTGATTCTGCCGGGTGAACGTAGTGGCGTCATTCCCGCGAAAGCGGGAATCCAGGGAGGTTAAGTCGCGGCCCCTGCTTGAAGATCCTGGATGCCCGCCTGCGCGGGCATGACGAAATCGACCCCTCAAATTCAGTGTGACTGACTACTAGTGCCGTAAGAGCTAAGCCTTCCTCTGCTCCGACAGCGGCTCACCTTTCGGGCCAGTTCGACGGATCTTCCGTTGTTCAAGCGTGCTGAGCGTGTCAGGATTCACCCACGGAATTCCCATAGCACAGGGTTTCGGCATGCCTTCTTCTTCGACGTCTTCGTACTGGTCAGCACCTGGTCGTGCGAAGTTAATCATCTTTCGTTTGCCCATTGCGATCAGCTCTCCTGTTTTCGAGTGGATGTCGAGTATTTTTTCATGCTCATGGCAGGGGTCAAGAGCCATTCCTCTCGCTCTTTGCCTACTAGCCAAACCGAGCCTCAATCGATAGCCTATGAAATTCTTTTGTAGTGAAAATTCATTGCTAGGGATAACAACAACATGGAAGCGGTGGCAGAAAACGTTAAACTCGCTGAGCTGGAATTAGCCGTCCTCAAATTCTGGGACGAGAAGGATATTTTCGCCAAGAGCCTGGAACACACTCGGCATCTGCCACCGTTCATTTTTTATGATGGCCCTCCGTTCGCCACTGGCCTTCCACACTACGGCCATCTCTTAGCTGGCACGATTAAAGACATCATTCCCCGCTTCTGGACCATGCGTGGTCGCTATGTGGAACGTCGCTTTGGTTGGGACTGCCACGGTCTCCCAGTCGAAATGGAAATCGAACAGTCTTTGGGATTGAACGGCAAGAGTGAAATCGAACGGTTCGGGGTTGCCAATTTCAACAGTGAATGCCGTAAGATCGTGCTGCGCTATACGCAAGAATGGGAAAAGACAGTCCGGCGTATGGGTCGCTGGGTCGACTTCCGCAACGACTATCGTACGATGGACATGTCGTTCATGGAGACGGTGTGGTGGGCATTCAAACAGTTGTGGGACAGCGGCTTGGTTTATGAAGGTCACAAAGTGTTGCCATACTCTACTCGTCTGGGCACGGTACTTTCAAACTTCGAAGCCAATCTGAACTACAAAGATGTCCAGGACCCGGCTATCACCGTGCGTTTTGCCGCTGAAGGAGAAGAAAATACCTTCTTTACCGCCTGGACAACCACTCCTTGGACGTTACCGAGTAATCTCGCGTTAGCGGTCGGGCCCGAAGTCGATTACGTCAAAGTCCGCGACCACAGCGATGGCACCCACTACATTCTCGCTGACGCACGCATAAAAGCGTATTTCCCCAAGGCTGACACCTACACAGTCGAGGCACGATACAAAGGAACCGACCTCGTCGGGCGTCGCTTTACTCCGCTCTTGCCCTATTTTGCTGACCGCAAGGACGTTGGTGCCTTTCGTGTCATTCCAGCTGATTACGTCACCACCGAGGACGGTACGGGTATCGTTCACATTGCTCCAGCATTTGGTGAAGAGGACTTCTATGCCTGTCAAAAAGCAGGCATCGACATGGTGAACCCAGTCGATGACGAAGGAAAGTTCACTGCACCAGTGAGTGATTTTCTTGGCCTGCATGTTAAAGAGGCAGATCCAAAGATCATCGAGCGACTGAAACGCGACAAAACACTGATCCGCCAAGCAACGATCGATCATAGCTACCCGTTCTGCTGGCGCAGTGACACCCCGCTGATCTATCGTGCGGTCAACACATGGTTCGTGCGTGTGGAAGCGTTTCGCGACCGCCTCGTTGCGAATAACAAACTCACAGAGTGGGTTCCTGATCATTTGCGTGATGGTCGCTTTGGCAACTGGCTTGAGGGTGCACGCGATTGGGCTATCAGCCGCAACCGTTACTGGGGCACCCCGTTGCCGATCTGGCAGAGTGACGATGGCAAAGACGTAGTCTGCCTCGGCAGTGTCGAGGAACTCGCGCAGCGCACGGGCACAAGAGTGTCAGACCTGCATCGCGAGTTTGTCGACGACCTCACATTTCCTGCCTCATCAGGCAAGGGCATGATGCGACGCGTACCACATGTCTTCGACTGTTGGTTTGAAAGTGGCTCGATGCCCTATGCACAGTTGCATTATCCGTTCGAACACAAAGAAGATTTTTCACGATCGTTTCCTGCAGATTTCATCGCCGAAGGACTCGATCAAACCCGTGGGTGGTTTTACACACTCATGGTGATGGCGTCCGGGTTGTTCGATAAGCCTGCTTTTCATCACGTTGTCGTCAACGGCCTTGTTCTTGCCGAAGACGGCAAGAAGATGAGCAAACGGCTCAAGAATTATCCCGAGCCAGAAGAAATCTTAGCCGAGCACGGGGCCGATGCGTTACGGCTTTATCTCATCAACTCACCACTTGTGCGAGCTGAAGAGTTACGGTTCAGTGAACAAGGCGTGCGCGATACCGTGCGTCGTTTGCTATTGCCGTGGTGGAATGCCTATAAATTTTTTGTCACCTACGCTCTGGTCGATCAATGGAACCTAGCCCTGACACCGGCAGGCTCCTCACCCAACATTCTTGATCGCTGGATTCTGTCGCGGCAGCAGACGTTGATTCAGCGCACCAACGCCGAGATGGAAGGATACCGGCTCTACAACGTCGTCCCAGCACTGGTTGATTTTCTTGATGAACTAACCAATTGGTACATCCGTTTCAACCGTCGCCGCTTCTGGAGTGAAGGCGCAGATGCTGACAAGTTCTACGCCTATCGTACCTTGTATGAGGTGTTGCTCGGCTACGCCAAACTGATGGCACCATTTACACCGTTTCTTGCTGACGCCATCTATCGCAATCTCGTCACCCTCCACGCCGGGCAGGGCAAGGACAGTGTCCATCTTGAGCCGTTCCCGACGTACAATGAGCAATTAGTGAATCCTGAACTCGAAGACGCCGTCGCGCGTATGCAGCGTGTTGTGCTGCTGGGACGGAGCTTACGTAATGAACGCAAAGTCAAAGTCCGCATGCCACTGCCGCAACTGACAATTCTTCATCGTCAGCAATGGGTTCTCGATGAGATCAAACCGCTGGAAACGTACATCCGTGAAGAACTCAACGTCAAAGAGGTGGTGTACAGCACAGCAGAAGAGGCAAAGGTTGCCCTCAGCGCGAAAGCTAATCCGCAACTGTTAGGTCCTCGTTTTGGCAAGAACTTTGGTACCATTGGCAAGAAGATCACCAACCTTTCGCTCGACCAAATGCTGGCAAGCGAAGAGGGCAAGTCCATCACACTCGATGCAGAGTCATTTCAACCCAACGAAATTCAGATCTTGCGTCAGGCTCGCGATGGCGCCCCTGACGTACGTTCGGATCGTTTCATTTCCATTGAATTTCCGTGTACGCTCACTGATGAATTGATTGCTGAGGGCTTAGCACGCGAAGTCGTCCATCTCATTCAACAAATGCGTAAAGATGCCGGGTATCAAGTGGAAGATCGCATTGCCGTCACCTATACAACCGAATCTGCCCTTGCATCAGCCATTGAGCGACATCAGGCGTACATTCAGCAAGAAACGCTGGCGCGGTCGCTGCGACCGGTTCAAGCCCAAGGAGATCGGGTTGATACAGTCGACATCGAAGGCATGAAACTCACGCTCGGCGTGCAACGCGAAGGATAATCGAGGGAAACCCATGTCCAACAGAATACTGCTCGCGGCTGTTATCGCAGGAATCATTCTTTTTCTCGATCAATTGACCAAGACCTTGATTGCGCAAAACGTAGAACTCCATCAGCGTATCCCGATGCTTGCTGGGTTTTTTGATCTGACGCACATGCGGAACCCAGGCGCTGCTTTTAGTTTTCTTGCGCAAGCACCGGACTGGTTCCGGCAGCCATTTTTCCTGATCGCGACCAGCGTGGCGATTGCGGCGCTGATCTTTTTTATCCTCTATGCACAAGAAGAAGGAGCCTTTTTCGTCATTGCAGCAGCAAGCATCCTAGGGGGGGCAATTGGCAACCTCATTGATCGTCTCCTCTATGGTGAAGTGATCGACTTTCTGCTTTTTTACTGGCACGATTGGGCGTGGCCAGCTTTTAACGTTGCTGATAGCTGTATCACGATTGGTGTGATCGGTCTCTTGTGGGCGTCATGGAAACAGCCCTCAACCGCTCCGCACGAACACGCATCCACCTGACACACTATTGTTGAGTCGACAGACTACGTCAGGTAACATACCTCTTGTTCAACAGCACGTCGCAAACGAGGAGGTGATTATGCGAATAATTCGAAAATCAACCGTGATGGTGGGAATAGTGGTGTTGGGAATGGCGCTCAGCAGCTGTTCGCAGCCGCTAAGTACACGTGAAAAAAGCACGCTTGGTGGTGTCGGACTCGGTGCAGCAACTGGAGCTATCATCGGTGCAGCGGTGGGAAATCCTGGAGCGGGAGCCGCCATTGGTGGCGCAATGGGAGGACTTGGTGGTGCAGCGATCGGCAATTCCATGCAAGGCCAGGAAGTACGTCAAGCAGAACAACAGCGAGAGATGGAAGAACAACGACGAGAGATCGAGCAACAACGGAAAGAGCTGGAACAACTGAAGCGCAAGCAAAGAAGAACAACCGAGGATGACGAGTATTAAGAGGTGGAGATCATGAAGCGGTATGATGTTATTCGTCAGATAGCAGTCGGCATTGGCATTGTTTTCCTGGTTGGCTGTTCGCAGCCGCTCTCGACACGAGAAAAAAGCACGATTGTTGGCACAGGACTGGGAGCAGCAACCGGGGCAATCATTGGTGCTGCTGTGGGTAACCCTGCCGCTGGTGCGGCGATTGGTGGTGCCATGGGCGCCGCAGGTGGAGCCCTCGTTGGGAACCAGTTACAGAATCGCGAACAGGTAGCCAACGAGAATGAACAAGTCATTGCGCAACAGCGACAAGAACTCGCCAAGAACCGTGCTCTTCTCGATGAACTCAAAAAGCAGAATCTTGAAGCGCGAGAAACGGAACGTGGCGTCGTCGTGAATTTGCCAGATGTCTTGTTTGAGTTCGGCAAAGCGAATCTGACCAGTGGCGCACGCGATAAAGCTCGTGATATCGCCGAGGTGCTCAACAATCAAGCAAAAGATCGGCGCGTGTCGATCGAAGGACACACCGACTCCATAGGCACTGACGCAGCTAATCAAACTCTCTCTGAACGTCGAGCAAGTAGTGTCGCCTCGGCTCTCGAGAATGAAGGTGTAGGCCAAGACCGTATCGCCACCAAAGGGTACGGGAAACGCTATCCAGTTGCGCCGAATAAGAACACCGACGGCTCGGACAACCCATCTGGCCGAGCCAAGAACCGTCGAGTCGAAGTGATTATTGAGAATAAGTAGCAGTGCCAACTATTCAGGGTTGTCATTGCGAGGAGCGCAGACGACGAAGCAATCTTTGTCTGAAACTGAGATTGCTTCGCTCTGCTCGCAATGACGGATTGCCCAACCTTCTCAGATAATTGCTTCAACTACTCTCCTCCGTTCATTACAATCTCTCCAACTGTTCCTTTGCATCCCTTGTGTGGCGTGATACGTCGTCACGAGTAAAGGGGACCGAACCGTCTATGCAGTGTACCCAGTGTGGAGAGACGAATCCCGAGCACGCTCAGTTTTGTATCGAAGGCGAGACACCGTCTCCTACCCGCACTAGCTGAAACAAAACAATCGGGGTAGAAGATGTTCCCGTAACTCAGTCTCAACGGATATGTTGGGAGGGGCTGAGTTGCAGAACTCTACCATGCGAAGGGGAGACGCATGAAACAATTACGGATCATTCCTGATAAATGTACGAGTTGCTTGCAATGTGAGCTGGCATGCTCGTTTGTCCAAACTGGCACGTTCCAACCGTCACGCTCTGTGATTCGGGTCTATATCTTTGACGAACAAGCCAGTTATGCACCGTATACGTGCTTTCAATGCAATGAAGCCTGGTGCATGACAGCCTGCCCGGTCAATGCGATCGCAATCGATTCACAAACCGGCGCGAAAGTCGTCATGGATAATGTCTGCGTCGGTTGCGCGGTATGTACGATTGCTTGCCCGTATGGCACGGTTTTTTACAATCCAGACACACATAAAGCCTTCAAGTGCGATCTGTGCGGCGGTGACCCGGCGTGTGTCACGGCTTGTCCCACTGGGGCAATCGAATATGTCGATATGCAACAACCTGATTGGCTCGCAGCATGGGCGCAAAAGGTCAATGCTGGGTTACAAACGATGCAGGAAGGAGACCACTCATGATGTACGGTTGGACCGGTACGGTCTTACGTATCAATCTCACTACTCGACAGGTCACCAAAGAACCATTGCACGAAGAATGGGCCCGAGATTACATCGGTGGCCGTGGTCTCGGTGCGCGCTATTTGCTGCAAGAAGTCGATCCGCAAGTCGAACCTTTTAGCCCAGAGAACAAGTTGTTGGTGGTGACTGGTCCGTTAACCGGCACCAATGCCTCGTGTGGCTCACGCTACATGGTGGTCACCAAAGGTCCTCTCACCAACGCCATTACCACATCGAACTCAGGTGGCACCTGGGGACCCGAACTCAAAACCGCTGGTTACGATATGTTGATTCTTGAGGGGAAAGCGTCGACTCCTGTTTATCTATGGATCTACAATGACCAAGTTGAAATTCGTGAAGCGAACCACCTGTGGGGTAAAACCGTCTGGGAAACAGAAGAGCTGCTACGCACCGAGGTTGGTGTCCCTGACACGGTGATTGCCAGCATCGGTCCAGCCGGAGAAAAGTTGGTGCGCTTTGCTTGCATCATGAATGATCTGCATCGCGCTGCCGGGCGTTCGGGCGTCGGTGCCGTAATGGGCTCCAAGAACCTGAAAGCCATCGTCGTGCGTGGCACAGGTGGTGTCCGTTTAGCTGACCCTAAAGCGTACATGCAAGCACACTGGGAGATGAAAACCAAGCTGCGGGAATCGCCTGTCACCTCACAGGGCTTGCCGATCTATGGCACAGAAGTGTTGGTCAACGTTATCAATGAACACGGTGCACTACCCACGAATAATCATCAGCAAACTGTCTTCGACAAAGCTGAGGACATCAGTGGAGAAACCCTCACCGAAACACGATTGGTGGCAAATAAAGCATGCTTCTCGTGTGCGATTGCGTGTGGTCGCGTGTCGACGTTGCCCGGTGCTGCCGCAGGAAAATACTCGGTCACAACTCATCCGCATAACTGGAAGATTGCTGGCGAAGGTCCAGAGTACGAAGCCGCATGGGCAATGGGGGCAGAGTGTGGCGTGGGTGACTTAGACGCACTGATCAAAGCTAACTGGTTGTGCAATGAACTTGGCATGGATTCCATTAGTTTTGGCGCGACAGTCGCTGCGGGAATGGAGTTGTTTGAAAAAGGCGCAGTCTCCGCGCAACAGACTGGTATGCCACTGAACTTCGGCAGTGCCGAAGCACTGATCGCAATGGCCGAGAAAACTGCCTACCGTGAAGGTTTCGGTAATGAACTCGCGGAAGGCTCGAAGCGAATGACGGAAAAATTTGGCCGACCCGAGCTGTTCATGGGCGTCAGAGGGCAAGAATTCGCCGCGTATGAAGCCCGGGCAATTCAGGGTATGGGACTGGGTTATGCCACGTCGAATCGTGGCGCGTGTCATCTCAAGGCCTATACGGTCGCGGCTGAGATTCTCGGCCTGCCGCGGCAAATGGACCCACGTGCGACCGAAGGTAAAGCTGAGATCACCAAGCTGTTCCAAGATGCAACGGCAACCGTTGACGCCACTGGTCTTTGTCAGTTCCTCACTTTTGGTATTGGTCTCGAAGAAATTTTGCCGCAGCTCTCGGCAGCAACTGGAGTTCCTTACACCTTGGAAGGACTGCTGAAAATCGGCGAACGCATCTGGACCGTTGAACGCTTGTGGAATGAACGCGCAGGTTTTACGGGGAAGGATGACACCTTACCGAAACGTATCCTCGAAGAGCCAATTCCTACTGGTCCGGCGAAAGGTCAGGTGAATCGCTTAGGCGAGATGCTCCCGGAGTATTATCAACTGCGCGGCTGGACTGCCGACGGGAAGATTACGCCGGAGAAGTTAAAGGAACTCGGGCTTGCGTAAAGACTAGGGGCTAGGGGCTAGATTTTCCTCCCCACAAGCCCCTAGCCCCCAACCCCCTAGCCCCCTCTTCGCTACTGACTACCTTTGTGGAGCATTTATGTCACGACATGTCATTCTTGGTGGTGGACCAGCAGGGATAGCAGCAATCGATACGATCCGCGCGGTCGAAGGCTCTAACGCATCGATTACCCTAGTCTCTGATGAACCTGCTTACTCGCGCATGGTTCTGCCCTATTATCTGGCGCAAGAGATTCCTGAACCGCATGTCCTCATCGGTGACCAGAATTACTTCACCCGTCAAAAGGTCGAAACGCACCTTGGGGTGCGGGCTCAGGCCGTAAATGCGCAAACAAAAACAGTCACGCTTAGTGACGGAAAGACTCTGACCTTCGACAATCTACTGATTGCCACTGGTTCTTCTGCGCAGCGACCGCCATTTCCTGGCGCCAACCTTGATGGTGTTCATACGTTCTGGACACTCGATGATGCTCGCAAGACGATCGCCAAAGGACAGGGAACTCCTGAAGCCGTCCTGGTCGGTGCCGGGTTCATCGGCTTCATTGTTCTCAATGCTATGGCTAAACGTGGGTGGAAACTTTCCGTTGTCGAGATGGAACAACACGTCTTGCCGCGTATGCTCGATCAACAAGGAGCGACCGCGGTCGAAGGCTGGCTGCGTAACCGTGGTGTTGCGTTGCATACTGGCGCCCAGGTCCAGGGCATCACACGCGACAACAGCGGCAAGTTGACACTGACATTGAGCACTGGGGCGACGATTCGTGCTGACTTAGTTATCCTCGCGACTGGTATCAAGCCAAACATCGAGTTTCTCTCTGGCTCTGGGCTCACGATGAATGGTGGAGTAGTGGTCAACGACCGGCTACAAACCAACATTCCCGGTATTTATGCTGCGGGTGATGTCGCCGCGGGTATCGACCTACTCTCGGGAACGTCAGCAGTCCATGCAATCCAGCCAACTGCAGTCGATCATGGTCGCGTCGCTGGTGCGAACATGGCCGGTAAAGAAACCCATTATCCAGGCAGCTTACTGATCAACGTACTTGATGTCGTTAAGCTACACTGCGCAAGCTTTGGTCTCTGGCGAGCGGAGGGACGTGAGGTCACAATCGTTGCCAATCCAACACGCCCACTGTACCGCAAGTATGTATGGGAGGGAGATCGTTTAGTTGGCGCACTATTTGTTGGCCCAATCGACGATGTGACAATGTTAAACGACGTGGGAATGGCAAAAGGCTTCATCCAGACCAAGAAGCCTCTAGGAATATGGGCGAACTATATTCGATCGCATCCGACTGATCTGCGTCGCGCTTATGTCGCTACTGGTGTCGCGAACGCATTGATACCGCAGACCCTGTTAGGAACCGCTTCACGCGAGCGAGATTATCGAGTGAATGGAGTGACCCCAGCAGCGTGGAACAAAGCTCCCCATGCAACACTCGTTCAGACGCGACCAGCGAAATACGCAGAACTCAAACCAACACCGACACCTGGCATTGGAAAGAGCCAATGATGCAGATCAACGTCAAACTCTTCGCTAACCTGCGAAAGAACTTGCCACCGGGTTCGTCTGGTGGCAAAGCCACGCTCACACTCGAGGATGGTGCGACGATTACGAGCATCATCAACCAGCTCAACATTCCCCTCGAACTGGCGCAGATGGTGCTCGTGAATGGGGAGCAAACGCGGGAGTTTGCTCAGCCACTGAAGGATGGCGATGCAGTCAGTATTTTCCCACCCGTTGCAGGTGGGTAACTTCTACGATTCGTGTTCTTCTGCAGTCTCCACCTCGCCCCCATTGTCGTGAAAAGTGCGCTTATCAAGTCCATAGGAGCGCATCTTGCGGTAGAGGGTCTTGGTATCCACTCCACACTGTGCTGCGGTCCGACTGATTCTGCCTTTGCAGAGTTCCAGCTGTCGGGTCAGATAGTACTTTTCTTGTTCGTTGAGCCATTCCCGTAACGGTAGAGCAATCGGAGTCGCAGGAATGCTTGCAGCGGTAGCAATCTCCATCTGCGGCAGGTCCACTTCCTCGATCATGTTACCATTGGTCAGGACAAGCGCTCGCTCCAACACGTTTTGCAGCTCCCGCACATTGCCCGGCCAGGCATAATGAAACAACTGATGCATCGCTCGCGGAGCCACTTTATTAATGCGCTTTTGTCGAGCCACAGGGTGATGCCGGAGGAAATCTTGGACGAGCAACGGCACATCATCGCGGCGTTGCCGTAATGGCAATAAGCGGATGGGCACGACTTTGATCCGGTAATAAAAGTCACTGCGCATCTGGCCCTGCGCTACCAAGTCTTCCAGCGGGACGTTACTGGCGGCAATTACGCGCATATCGATGGGTTTTCGCTGGCCATTACCCAACCGTTGTACCTTGCGGTCTTGCAACACCAACAGCAGCTTCGCCTGCATCGCCAGCGACATACTTTCGATTTCATCGAGAAAGAGCGTGCCGCCATGGGCGAGTTCGATCTTTCCTGGGCGAGATTGTTCGGCACCGGTAAACGCACCACGCTCGTAACCAAACAATTCACTCTCAAGGAGTGATTCTGGCACCCCAGCGCAATTAATGGTAATAAAGGGGCCCTTTTGTCGCGTGCTGTGATGGTGAATGGCGGTAGCGACAAGTTCTTTACCGGTTCCGGTCTCTCCTTCCACCAACACCGTCACATCGGTTGTTGACACCATATGGATGATTTCAAAGACCCGATGCATTTCTGGGGTCTTACTCAGCATGCCACCAAAATCGTAACGGTCTTTCAACGTCCGGCGGAGATGACGAATCTCAATAAATGGCCAGACCTTTTCTAAAACGGCACGCGTCGATTCTTGGATCGCATCTGGCGTCACCGGCTTGACAATGTAGTCTGTAGCCCCGAGTTTGAGCACTTGCACGGCAGTCTCAACGTCAGCATATCCAGTACGGGCAATAATCGGGATATCTGGCGAGCGTTTCGCGATCCGCTCGGTCAAGTCGATACCACTGAGTCCGGGGAGACGCAGATCAGTCACGACCAAGTCTATATCGTCGTCCTTCTCAAGACGGGTGAGTGCAGCTTCTGCCGAATCAACGCCCACAACGTCGTACTCAGAGAACCGATACTGCCGTTCCAGTTGTCGACGCGCCAAATCGTCATCATCGACGACCAAAATGCGAGGGGTCAACTTATGTGTTCGCGCATTCAGGCTAGCGACAGTAGTTTTTCGTGATCGTGCAGAGAGCGAACCGTTGTGAGTCTCGGTTGACTGATGTTGCATAAGTAATGTCACACCCTTTCATTCAGGAAGACTCATCCTATGGGTTATAGCGACAGATGTGAGTTTTACCAAAAACGCAGTAAGGACTTCGATGCCCGACTGAGGAAAGATCGTCATTCATTGTCCACACTCCACCTGGGAAAACACTACAAACACTGGTCAGGATTGAAAGAACGCGTTGGGGAAAGCGAATTTCTCCCTACCTGAACTCAAGATGTAAGCAGCATAAGATATTCGATACACATTGGGAAAGTCTCAAATTGCAGTAAAATTTGGGACCGGTGTAACTATGTAGCCTATCTACCATTCTTTCCCTGCACTTATGCAGAAAATTCTGGTAGCTACGGCAGGAAAAATTCGCCAGTTGGCCGCTATCCCCATGGCTTTACCGAGTAAAGAATCCACCCGCCGCATGAGGCCAGTCGACAAACAGATACAGTGAGGCACTGGCGAACGCGAGGGCTAGCAACAGTACTCGTTCGACGTCACCAGCAATATGTCGTACCCCAAGAGCCATGACGATAGCGAGAGCAGGGAATAAGGGGGAAAAATAACGCGGACCAGGAAGCGTTAATAACAGCGGGAGCGCAACGGCAAGGATCCACCCTATTAAGAGATAATCAGAACGTTGACGACGATACAGCAGGTGCCAAAAGCCAACAGCCAAGATCGGAAGATGCGCGACGCCAATGCCAGACGGTAAACGAAAGACGAGTACCTGGAGGAGCCACCATCGCCCTTTCGTCGATGAGGTCATGTTCTTGGCATAGCGAGAGAGCAATGCCTGCTGGCCAGCAAAAATACCTTCCTGCATAGCATATCCAAGCCAGAGGCAGAAAATCCCCAGCGAAACAAGAAAGACGATAGCAAAAACAGGCAGTAATGGACGAACCCGATCACTCCCCAACCACACAAGGAGGATGACTGGATACACCAAAACCATTGTATATTTGCAAAGCAATCCAATGCCGATACAGACTCCGACGAAAGCTGCTCGCCACAACGATGGTTGTTTCACTAATTGTAATGTCAGAAAAATTGCCAAGACAAAA
This sequence comes from Deltaproteobacteria bacterium, assembly GCA_016874775.1. Taxonomy (NCBI): domain Bacteria; kingdom Pseudomonadati; phylum Myxococcota; class Myxococcia; species Deltaproteobacteria bacterium. The sequence continues at coordinate 1,982 of VGTJ01000025.1, read as the reverse complement.
CAAAAAGTGACTTGCATGTCAGTCAATCCTACCGGTGCCAGGCGAAAGAAAAATGGCATGCAAAGAAACCACACCGCCGCTACCATTCCGGTCGTACGCGTCGAGAGTTCACTGCCAATGCGATAAGTCAGCCCCAACGCTATCAATGCAAAACAGAGCGAGACCATTCGTACGACAATGAGTTCCGCTCCACAGAGACGCATCACGAAGCCATAGAGAAGAATAACAAGTGGCGGGTGTTGCTGCCCAAGCCCAGGAATCTGCTCATACTGGTCAAAGAACGGACCGATACCCTGCTCGGCCACGATTTTCGCCGCTGCAAATACGTAAAGTTCGTCTGGCCATCCGAGGAATGTGCTAGCATACAGCCAGCCAGCCGTGAGGAAGAGGGCCGCACCACACCCCCATACTCGCGGTCCACTTTGTATGAGTGCTCGTTGCAACCGTTTCAGGCTATCGAGTGCTGTCCGTGGAAGACAACCAATAACTACAGCAGCCACCAGACTGTACAGTACGAGTGGAAGTAACTTTTCAGGGCGAGGGGCTGTTCCACTCCACCAGATAAGCACTAACCACAGCATCTGGAGAGTGGTCATCAACGAGATGACTGTTCGAGTGGTCACGGAGCCACTCCTGGGGAAACGTGACGCAACGGAAGCTGGGGATATAGGAGTCCTATTTGAGATGGGGAACGGCAAAACACAACCACCCTTCGACAAGCTCAGGGTGTACGGGAAAGACAAGCAGCCAGGATAATTTCCCTGTTCGTGCTGAAATCCTGAGCCTGTCGAAGGATCGAAGCATGAACGGGCTATGCATCCACAAATGATTTCGGAAACCTACAAGCGGAGTACATACGGCGTCAAGCGTGTGGCTCTTGGTCCTTCCTGTCAATCGGGCTTGAGCTTTCACGGTAGGCTGCTAGGGTGCAGAGTGACAAGAACAGCAACGTGAAGATAATAGACAGTCATGATCTCGCCGGCTCTCCCTCTCTCAACGGTATCGCTTGTTATTCCAGTCTATAACGGTGGTGCTAGTTTTCGCGCTTGTTTAGCAAGCGTGTTACAGACAAGACCACAGCCACTGGAACTTATTGTTGTTGCCGACGATGACACCGATGGCTCGGGAGCGTTCGCACAGGCTTCTGGTGCCCGTGTCATGACCCTCCCTGTTCGCGGCGGTCCTGCACGCGCTCGCAACATCGGTGCGCGCGCCGCACGAGGTGATCTCGTTTTTTTGTCGACGCAGACGTTACCATTCCGCCTCAAGCCATTGCACAGGTCGCTGAGAATTTTCATTCCCATCCAGACATCGTCGCGTTGTTTGGCTCCTATGATGACACACCAGCAGCAACGAATTTCTTGTCACAATACAAGAACCTCTTGCATCACTATATACATCAAACATCGAGTGATGAAGCGATAACATTCTGGGGTGCTTGTGGCGCCATTCGGCGTGAAGTGTTTCTTGCCCTTGAGGGCTTCGATGAGCGATATCGCATTCCTTCCGTCGAAGACATTGAGCTCGGCTATCGCCTCACTCGTGCCGGGTATCGCATTCGCCTCTGCAAAAAGCTACAAGTCAAGCATTTAAAGGCTTGGAACGTGTCTTCTTTACTCAAAACTGACTTCTGCGCTCGCGCGTTGCCGTGGACGGCTCTCATCTGGAAGGAAGGGCAGATGCGGAATGATCTCAACCTGGGAGTTGCCAGCCGGTTGAGTGCGATCTTCGTTTATGCCCTAATGGCAGCCGGTATTGGAACATTTTGGCTACCGTCGCTCGTCGTGATAAGTGGAGTCTTGGTCATCGCCTTGCTCATCAGTAATGCACCACTGTATGTATTCTATCTACAGAAAAGCCGTTCATGAGGCGAGGCCTCACCTTATCCGATGAAAACCCGAGTGCCGCGCGCTACACTACCGCCGGTTCTGGCGTAGCCGAGGTCGAGTCCCCTTGGTGCTTGCAGCCCGTCGATAAGCCGG
>VGTJ01000024.1 GCA_016874775.1 Deltaproteobacteria bacterium | reverse complement strand
CAAAGGCCTACAGGTCTCCGACGATGAGTTTCAAGCGCTCAATATCAAACCCGGTAAGTTTCATGGCGATTGGAACTATACGCTTCTTCCTCGCTCTTAATCGGTAACTTAATTCTTGCCCATGCCTAACTGCCCCCGGCGCCTGACTCCCGCCCTCTCCGTACCGCTCCTTGAAGCTGCTATACAGCTGCAACTCCTCAGAACTGTACGTCCGATGCGTATGGCTCTCATGCGGAAAGTAAAAGCGCATCACTGCCTTCCCCTCAACATCATCAAACGAAATAAACAGACTGGTGGAGTCACCGTGGCTTTGCGCGTACGCGAACCGTACGGTGGCAACCGTACTGAGGTCCACATGAATATGCCAGCCACTAAATTCGACCGTTACCCAGGAATCAGTAAAATCGACCCGCTTTGGCGTGCCATCCAGAAATAACTCACTGATAGCTGTGTCACGTCCAACCGTGCATATCAGTGCCGGGGTATGAGCCAGGTCGGTCAGCAATTGCTGAATGTTCGTTACCATGTGGGTTTGCACTCTACGTGTGGCTACTCTGGTCGGTCCGCTGCACGAATCTCTTCTCGCACGGTCCATCCCAACGAGCGGAGTTCTTGTTTAGCCAGCGGCGAGAACTTACCGGAGATCCAGAGATGGCGTTCTGGAGTTTGCAGGTTCGGATGCTGCGCAAACTCAGCAATTCTTCGCGTCCAGGCAATGTAATCGACGTCAGAAGGGACGATGATGTTTCCCTCTTGATTCCAGCCGACGATGGTGCCGACGATAGTAATCCCGATCAGCGGGGAAACCGTTTTATGGTAGTGGGCAAGGAGTCGGGTTGAGCCTGTGAGATACCGTGCTTCTTCTTCAGAGGCAGTATCCGTTGCCAGTGCTATGACCTCTTCTCGTCCTGTAACTCTATCGAGTTGATCGAGAGCGGCGACAAGCGAAGTCGTCAAGGTTGGCGAGAAGGCATTGTTGCGAAAGAAATCGCGTACGGGTCGCCCTTTGATCCCCATCTTCTTGAGCTTTTTCCGATTGATTTCTTCGAGGTCTGGCGGTGGAAGGTCCCACACCAGGTTGGAAACTTTCGTGGTATAGGAAACGGCGTCAGGAATAGGCACTGCCATCTTAAAGGCCATGCCTCCGGCGAAGGCTGCCCAGGCGGACTCGTCGAGCGTTTGGTTCAAGATTGGATTGGTGGTGTACGGGTCGATTTCGAGTTGTTTTGCCAACTGTCGTCGTGCTTTGTTATAGCCAAAGTAGTCTTTGGCTACGTTACCAGCTTTGTTGACCACTTTTTCTGCCATCTCCACGTTTTCCGCTGCTTGCTCCTCGGCGGTTTTTTCTTCCTCTGCTGGCTCTGCCTGGTCTGGTTTCTCTTCCATGTAGTCTGACACTGCGTCAACCGCATTCATGGTTGTCTTTTTGGCTGACCGATAGGCGTTGTGGAAAAACCGTTCAACCCCAGCAGGAATGCCGTCGAGGGTTTCCTCCGGGTTTTTGATCACCTGTTTGACCGCGTTGATAGGACGAAGGGCTGCATCTTTCGCGGCAGAGGCAAACACTTTGACTTTGCCCTTCTTGTGGAGCGCTTTGATGGAGCGGATTTCACCTACACGAATTTGTAAGAGGTCACGTCCGCGAACCTCCATTGTTCCGTAGTCAGTGCGCAGCGTGAACCGTCCCAAGAAGCCGTTGGTGGGAACTTTCCGTTCGACTTCATATCGCTTGCCTTTGAGGAATTTTGCTGGAAGCAAATCCTCAGCGTCGATGACGGGTGGCTTCTCAAATGGCGCATCTGCCAGGGCGGGAGAGGAATGTCCTATTGTGAACCCGATACTGGCGAGAATAATGGTGAAACTAACAGTGATAATTTTTTTTCGCACGAATACCTTGCGGTGCAGTGGCAATCCCATAACGTCCCTCTCTTCCGTCGAGCGGGACAATATATAGCACACACGGTGTTTGTGAGCGTAGAGGGTTGTTCTGGGGATTGGGAAAGGGGAGAGCCGGGTGGGGAGACGCGACTTGTCGCGTCTCTACAAGGCAGGCATTACTCGACCGTCACGCTCTTGGCCAGGTTACGTGGCTGATCGACATCCGTCCCGCGATAGACCGCGATATGATAGGCCAACAGCTGCTGCGGGATCGTAATCAGGACTGGCATAAGCAGATGGTTGGTGCTGGGAACTTCGATGACTTCCCAGGCAATCTCTTCAAGCTCTGGGGAGGGAGCGTCTGTAATAGCGATGATCCGTCCCCCACGAGCCTCAACCTCTTTCATATTGCTCAAGGTCTTGGCATAGACTGGGTCTTTCGGTAGCAGTACGACCACTGGCATTTCTTCATCAATCAATGCGATCGGGCCGTGTTTCATTTCTCCCGCCGGGTAACCTTCGGCATGAATATAGGAAATTTCTTTCAGCTTGAGAGCACCTTCCAGTGCGATAGGATAATTCACGCCACGACCGAGATAGAGAAAGTCCTTTGCTTGGCCATATTTTTTGGCAATCTTTTCTATCTGCTTGTCTTTCTTCAGGACCTCTTGCACTTGATGTGGCAGATTGACGATGTCTTCAATGAGCTTGCTGCTGGTGGCTTTGTCGAGCACGCCACGACGCCGACCCAAATAGACTGCAAGTAAATATAGCGCGGTTACCTGGGTGGTGAATGCCTTGGTTGAAGCGACGCTGATTTCCGGTCCAGCATGGGTGTAAATCGTGGCATCGGCCTTGCGTGGAATCGAGGCATCAATGACATTACAAATCGCCAAGGTTTTCGCTCCGCATGCACGTCCACCCTCAAGGGCTGCAAGTGTATCTGCGGTTTCGCCGGACTGAGATACCGCCAGTACCAACGTGCCAGAATCAAGGGGAGACCGTCGGTAGCGAAACTCACTGCCGTAATCGACTTCTGCAGGAATACGGGCAAGCTCTTCCAAAAAGAATTTGCCTACCAGACACGCATGCCAGGCAGTGCCACAAGCGACGAGTGTGATGCGTTTGACCGAGTCAAGCAGTTCCGCATGTTCTTCTAACTCACCAAGTGACACTTCGCCATCATTGACGAGCAAGCGGCCACGCATCGTATCGATAATCGCCTGCGGCTGTTCGTGAATTTCTTTGAGCAGAAAGTGCTTGTAACCACCTTTCTGCGCGGTCAGCGTATCCCACGTGATTTGCCGCGGTGCACGCTCAATCAGATGACCGTGAAAATCGGTGATCGTTACGTTATCACGGGTGATCTCTGCCATTTCGCCGTCATCAAGGAACGCGACCTTGCGTGTGTAATCGAGCACAGCGGGAACGTCGGAGGCAACAAAGTTCTCCCCTTCGCCAAGGCCGATGACGATTGGGGTTGCATTCTTTGCAGTGAGAATTTTACCGGGTTCGTCCTCACAAAGAGTCACGATAGAAAACGCGCCTTCTAACCGTTGTAATGTTGCCCGTGTCGCTTGTGCGAAGGAGAGCCCCTCCTTCACGAATTCATCGATCAGGTGAGAAATGACTTCGGTATCAGTTTCAGAATTAAAGGTACGTCCCTTTGCCGTTAACTCACGGCGCAGCTCCAGGTAATTCTCAATGATGCCATTGTGAATCACCACGATTTTTCCAGCGCGATGGGGATGGGCATTGGCTTCAGATGGCCGACCATGAGTGGCCCAGCGCGTATGACCCATGCCAATGGCGCCGTGAACCGGACTCTCGCGTAGAAGTTGGTCGAGATTCGTGAGTTTGCCGACTGAGCGACGGACTTCGATTTTTCCGTTAAAGACTGCGACTCCGGCGGAGTCGTACCCGCGATATCCTAGTCGCTTCAATCCTTGCAGAAGAACTGGGGCTGCTTCACGGTGCCCAATGTAGCCAATGATTCCGCACATAAAAACCTCATAGTAAGTAGTCAGTAGTCAGCATTCAGTAGTCAGTAGGCGGTTAGTGAAGAATAGAGATAAGAGTGAATAAAAAAGGCGATTCCACCTAGGTCCCTTTTTCATTCTTCACTCTTCACTTTTCACTCTTAACTTGCCTTCTTTGCCGCTTCTTTCGCCCGCTTCGCTGCTGTCCAGCCCGCACGGGTTTGTTCTTCACGTGTGTTGAAGACAAGTGCTCCGGCAGGAACGTCTTGACGAACGGTCGTGGCCGTTGCGATATAGACATCGTCAGCGATGGTAATCGGCGCAATCAGTGTGGTATCGGACCCGACCTGGACACGATCGCCAATCTTGGTCTTCTGCTTGGTGAAGCCGTCGTAGTTGCAGGTGATCGTACCTGCACCAATGTTTGAGTCTCGTCCGACCTCTGCATCGCCAAGATAGGCGAGATGTTTGGCTTTTGAATGTTCACCGATGTACGACTTTTTCACCTCGACGAAGTTGCCAATCTCTGCTTTTGTCGCGAGCGTTGCTCCACCGCGCAAATGGGCAAACGGGCCGACGCTGGTATGATTCCCAAGTTCGCTCTCCCGGAGGACGACGGAAAAGTAGACCTGGACATCCTCACCAATAGTGCAGTCCTCGATGTAGGCACTGCCATCGATCCGGCAACGTGAGCCGATCGTTGTCTTACCTTTCAGTTGGGTGTTTGGACCGATGACCGTGTCTTGGCCAATAGTGACGTCTTCGCCGATGTACACGGTATCTGGGTCTTCAAGCGTGACGCCCATCGACATCCAATGACTCCGTAATTGTGCTTGTCGAGTTTTCTCCATAACTGCTAGTTCCTCTCTGGAGTTAATGCCTTCGACTTCGTGAGCGTTCTTTGTTAAGACCGCTTGGGTTGGCAACCCGGCGGCAACCGCCTGGGAGATAATATCGGTAAGATAGTATTCTCCTTGGGCATTCTGGGGTTGTAACTTTTCGAGTGCGGGAAACAGGAAGGACGCTTTGACACAATAGATACCAGAATTGATTTCTCGCACTGCCCGTTCTTCAGCGGAAGCATCACGAGCCTCGACAATTTTCACAATTTGTCCAGTTGACGTGCGAATGACGCGTCCATAATTGCCAGGATCAGGGAGTTCGACGGTGAGCACCGACAGTGCCGCTTTGCGCGCGTGATGCTCCTGGACGAACTGTGCCAGGGTGGTTGTGGTCAACAACGGAGTATCCCCACAAGCAATGAGGATATCTCCCTGAAAATCGCGCAACGCTGCTTGTGCTGAACGTACCGCGTCGCCGGTCCCACGTTGCTCACGCTGGATGGCAAAGTGAATGCCCTCACCACCACAGACACGTTGAACCTCCTCGGCTTTGTGGCCCACGACAACAACGAGGCGATCAGGGTGTAACCGCTGTGTTGCGGCGATGACTCGTGAGAGAAGCGGTTTCCCGGCTAATGAGTGAAGCACTTTCGGCTGGGTAGAGCGCATACGCTTGCCAAGCCCAGCCGCGAGAATAATGACACCAAGTTGTTCCATAGAAGTTGCCAACTGCCCGTCACTAGAACGACGTGAACCCCCGGTACTTTTTTGCCGTCTCTACTATATCGTATCGGGGCGTGGCGCCAAAGTCTTAAATAACAAAGAAAAATGGGACTTTTACATCGGTCACTAGTTGTACGAGGTAATCGGACATCTAGCCTATGCTCCCGGTCGGGAAGGGAGGTTATCGAACCACGGTAAGACCATCGTTTCATTAATCGAATACGTGCACGCATGTCCCCACTCAGGGAGTTCTTTATAGATGACGTTGAAGCCGTTCTCGATCAGTTGATTCGTGGTTGCCCGCGCCATCGCGACTGGAAAGATGAAATCTTGTCCACCGTGGACCACATACATCGGTAACCGTTTTGCGTCAGGCGAGCCTATCCAGCCAGGAAACACGCCAGAGGCGGCGATCGGCGCAATACCGGCAAACAACTTGGGGCAATGCAATCCGATGGCATAACTAAATGTTCCACCGTCGGAAAGGCCAGACGCAAAGATGCGACTGGTATCGATGGTGTACTCATCCATGAGTTCCTCGACCATTGTCAGGATCGAGCGAATATCGATACTGGGCTGCATCAGTGACCAGGTGTTGCTCAGGGATTTCGGTGAGAGCACGATGTAGCCATTGCTCTTGGCCGAGCGCAGCCAGGTGAGGAGATAGTCATCGCCACGACCATGTCCACCGTGGAGCGCGATAATCAGCGGCCAGCGGCGGTTGGGGTCGTAATGTTCTGGGACATATAAAGAATACTCACCATGTTGATCCGAAACGGGACGATGCAGCACACCAGTAGTTGCTTGGTTTGCGCTGGCTGGTGTCTCTAACTCGGCTAAGCGCGCGGCTGCTTCAGGCAAGACCCAATACTTGTGCACCGTCGGTAACTGGGTACGCATACTGTACAGTTGATACTTCCCTTGCGAGAAGGCATGACGACTCTGAAAATAGGCAGCCATAAAGTTGCCTGCAGAGCCGGAGAGAAACGACGTATACGCATCTTCGAGAGAGGCAACAGCGTCTTTCCATTGCTGGTGAAACTTCTCCTCTCCTGCCGGTGGTGTCAGTCCCTCTAATTCGGCATTCAAGGGGGGAAACAGATCGCCCAACGCATCGAACAATGCTTGTTTGCTCTCATGGATTTTGGCGAGGTGAATCTTCTCTTGTTGCGCTTCAAACGTGCGGAGAAAGTGGGCAATCTTCTCCTCTTGTTGTCCAATGGTTGTCCGATATGGTGCTGCCGAAGTTGCCATACATTCCTCCTCCGAAAAGCGTAAAGAAGCTGTTCTTCCTCTACTGTTGCGCGTGTGAGACCCCTATGCCAAGCTGCAGCCGCAATGGAACAAATACACGAAACCAAACACGCGCAATTACGTGCACTCCCCTCGGTCGAAAAGCTACTCTCCACGCCCACTGTAGGTCACCTGCTACAGAGATACAACCGTTCCTATATCACCGACAAGGTCCGCGAGACATTGATGGCGATCCGACAAGAGATTCGTGCGAATGCAACTCCGGTTACGCTCAGCGAGAGCGAGATTGCGGGCCACGTCGCTAGTGCCGTTGCTCAGGAAGATCGTTCGCCGTTACAGTCAGTGATTAACGCTACTGGTACGGTGTTACACACGAATCTTGGTCGCGCTTTATTGGCCAAGGCTGCGCTTGATGAAATCGTTCGTGTCGGCGGGTCGCCGGTTACGCTTGAATATGATCTGAGCGAAGCCGGACGTGGAGATCGCGATGATGTTGTTGCCGACGACCTCCTTGCGTTAACCGGCGCCGAAGCTGTTACTGTCGTCAATAACAATGCGGCTGCTGTTCTACTTGCCTTGAACTCACTTGCTGAGGGGAAAGAGGGGATCGTCTCACGCGGCGAGTTGATTGAGATAGGTGGCTCATTCCGCATTCCCGATGTCATGCGTAAGAGCGGTGTCACTCTGCATGAAGTTGGCACGACAAACCGTACGCGAATTTCGGATTACGCGGATGCGATTACACCACAAACTGGCGTCTTACTCAAAGTTCACCCTAGTAACTATCGGATCATTGGATTTAGCAGTGCGGTTGATCTGAACGAATTAGTCGGCCTTGGTCGCGAGCGCCAGATCCCAGTGATGGAAGACCTCGGAGCCGGAGCGTTAATCGATCTCTCTGCTTTTGGCTTACCGAAAGAGCCCGTTGTTGCCGAGCGAATCGCTACGGGAGCTGATGTGGTCACGTTTAGTGGTGACAAGCTGTTAGGTGGACCACAAGCGGGGATCATTGTCGGACGCAAAGAATATATTACTCGCATCAAGAAAAACCCACTCAAACGTGCGTTGCGTGTTGGTAAACTGACCCTTGCAGCGTTGAGCGCAACGCTACGCCTCTATCGTCGGGATCCAGACTTAGTAGCTGCTCTCCCAACATTACGTTGGCTGACTCGCTCACGTGCAGAGATGGATACGATCGCAGCGCAGGTTGTACCTTTACTACAGCAGCAACTCGGCGATGGCTTTACGATCACCGTCGAGGACACCAAAGCTCAGATTGGCAGTGGCACGCTTCCAGAAGAAGAGATTTCCAGCCGCGCGATTGCTATACGTCACACCAAGTTATCACCCGAGAAAGTCGCGGTACGCTTTCGTGCTTCGGATTCCCCGATCCTTGGGCGCATTCATGACGGTACATTTTTCCTTGACCTGCGCGGGATTTTTGCCGCTGAAGAATTGCTTCTGCAGCCATAATGACCAGGGGGCTCCTTACCTCACTGAGCACCAGGTTCCTTCTCCCTGAGGGAGAAGGTCAGGATGAGGGGAAGAAGAATGAGACTTCATCTTGGCGGAGAAGGGATGGAGTCGAACCATCCGCGCAACGTTACGCCGCGCAACTCGGTTTTGAAGACCGGTGGGGCCACCGGGCCCCATCCTCCTCCACAGAATGATTTCGCGGACTTAGCACGGTGCTGTCTGAGAGTCCAGGTCCGTGGGCCAACGGTTTTGTGCTGGGGCCTTAGCTACCGCTTTGAGCGTACCGAAAGAAAGTTCATGGTCTTCCCTTCCTCATCCTTCGTAGTTTGCTTCCGCTCTCTTCACTCAGGTCTCTATACCATCGATCGCTCCTGCGTCCGAATTGTGAGTATCGCAATCTCTGGGGGAATGCCTAACCGCATGGGGTAACCATAGAATCCGACACAACGGGTGACATACATCGTCATCTCTGGGCGTTGAAAAATTCCCTGATCTGGAACCCCAGCGAGTCCGACAACGGTGAGTGCGAAGTCACGACTGATTTGCACTCCAACATGACCTCCGTGAGTGTGGCCAGACAACACGAAGTCGGCGCATCGCGGTGGGAGGGCAATAAATGCACTGGGATCGTGGTTCAGAAGGATGCGAGGGGCCTCCGTGCGTGAGGGCCAGGACGACACAATTTGTGCATAACGCTTTTCCCATGTGGTGCGGCCACGCAGGTAATCTATCCCGCCGACTTCGAGCGGAACACCCTGTATCGAAAGTGTCACCAGCATATTCCGTAAGATGCGCACTCCCGCTTGCTCAAGACGCTGTACCAATCGCTCTGGTGCATCAAAATCATGGTTGCCCAAGCACGCCCACTGGCCATAAGGAGCACGAATCCGTGCCAATGCTTCATAGAGAGGCGCATCAAAATCGCCGGTCCGGTGAACCAGAAAATCTCCGGTATGCATCACGATAGCTGGGCGCGCCGCGTTGGTCAGCGCGGCCATACGAAGCAAGCGGGCTCGATTCATTGCCCCACCCACGTGGATATCGGAGAGATGGGCGATGCGCAGTCCGTCAAGTTCTCTTGGCCAATGGGGGAAAAAGAGTTCGCGCTCTTCGACACGAAAATCATACGAGAGCTTGATGTTGGACAACGAGATGAAAAATGGTGCCCCTGCACCGACAATACCCATCCCCTGGAGGAATTGGCGGCGTTCTGGTGACGCAATCGCCTCTGGGGTGCTGGCAACACGAGAAGGCACAAGGGAGCTCACCCGACGAACTACCATACTGCCAACTGTGATCCCCATGTCACCGAGAAAAAATAGGGCATGGGCGCTGAACCAGATCGGACCCACCCAGGAAATACCAGGACCGTGTAACAACAAGAGTGGCTCTCCTGTTCTTGCGGTGAGCAGTTGGGCCACCATAACGACATCACACACAACCCCGAGACCACTCAGGCCTCGTTTCATGAATGGTCGTGTTCTCAGCACGTGATCGAAAATCCGCTGCAACCGTAGCCGCGCATACGAGAAGGGGATGAAACCTAAGGGGAGTATCAGCAAGAGAAAAAAGGCACGACGTAGTCCGAAGACCAACGCAAGGGAAGAACAGAAAACGCTTACGTGAAGGGCGCATTGCCACCAATGATGCCAGGTAAGCCGTGAAGGTCCTGCAAAGAATCGCTTAATCACGTTGGCAAGTGTACCATCCAGCCTGGATTATGAGGAAGAGTCCACCCTTTGCACCTTGCTGATAGTCCTATAGGTGTTGCGTATCCTTACCTTGCCCCTGCGCCGGACTTTTTCATTGCCGCACTGCGCTCAAGCGAAAGGAGGGTAGTCACGATGTCTCGTGCTGCATACGGGTGGGCGAGGCGTTTGACGTTAGCTTGCATGGTTGCAAGCCGCTTCGGATCGTCAAGCAGTTGGTCGATCTTATAGGCGAGGACAGGAAGGTTATTGCAGCGGATAGCTGCTCCTTCTTCCAGTAAGTGATCAGCGTTACGTTCTTCTTGGCCAGGTATGGGGTTAACGATCACGAACACTAATCCTTTCGCGAGGGCTTCGGATGTTGTTAAACCGCCAGGCTTACCTACCAGCAAATCAGCAGCCGCCATGTATTCGTCCATGTCGGTTGTGTAACCAGTCACGTGTAGTGATATCTGTTGAGGAAGGCGTCGTGCCGCGATACGGTCAAGTCGTGTTTTCAATTCTTTGCTGCGACCACACACAGCGACAATCTGCGCAGGGTGGTGAAGGTCCAGGAGTGACTGCACGAGATGTTCAATCGGACCAACGCCAAATCCACCTGCGGCAATAAGGATTGTCGTCCGGTCTTCTTGGAGACCATGCTTGCGGCGCATGGCACGCTTGTCTTTCTGTTCGGCAAAAATCGGGTCGATGGGAATGCCAGAAACAGTAACCTTCTCGGCTGAGATACCAAGCTGCTGCAGGTGCACGCGCGTTTCCTCCAACGCAACAAAATAATGCTCGACATGATGTACAAGCCACATGGCATGTACATCAAAATCAGTGACGACAATCGCCTGCCGCGTGTTCATCCGCTCCTTCGCTTTGAGCCAGGAAATAATTTCTGCTGGAAGAAAGTGCGTGCACACGACCACATCGGGTTGTTCTTGTTCGAGCAGTTTGACGAACGGTCGTGTATTGAGCTTATCGAAGGCTAAGCGACGACGTTCGTTTTTCCACGGCTTGTCGAGATAGTCATACAACCACCCCAATACGTCTGGCATGGTGTTGACCATCTCAATGTAGGTCTTGGAGTAGAAGTTGCGGAACAGTTTGTTAGTATATTCTAAGACGTCGATGTGTCGAACTTCTTGTGCAGCGTTCAGAGCAAGACAGGCACGCTCGAGAGCTTGGGCAGCTCGGAGATGGCCAGCGCCAGCGGAGGCAGAGAGAAGCAAAACGTTGCGTAACATGCCGTAGTCCAAACGTTACATATCGTGTGAACGGCTGAAAAGGAGAAAATAGCTGGGTGATGATGACGAACAACGGATGCGCAGCAAACGAGTAGGATAGAAATTTTTATCGATGGTAATCAACAGAACAGCCGTAGAACTTGCACTGTTCTGTTCTTCTGATTGTTTCAGGAAATCATGTTTCCCAGCGACGCCGATGCCACAAGACGATGCCAATGAGACCTGAACTCAACAAGAGCCAGGTGTTTGGTTCTGGGATAGGGGTGGTGCGACTTGTCAAAGTGAAAATAGCCTGTATTTGACCTACATTATCATCATAGTGCCCAGGTTGGCTTGAGGGACTACCAAACTCAAGAGCGTCAGCAAAGCCGAGAAAGAGTCTGGTCGCGTTATCAGGGACTATAAACTGTTGGATACTGCCAGTGTCTGTGCGGCCATCTCCGATGAAAAAAACTTGATGGAGCAGGGGGGCGAGTTGGGTAAAAATATCTGGCGTTTGAGCAGCAGCAAGAGCAAAGTTCGCCTGTGTAGGAGTAAGAGCGAGGTTCGCTTGTGCAGGCGAAAAATCCAATCTTTCCGGTGCTGGGTCAGTGGGTTCTTGATCGCTAAGGAAGACGCCAACAAGGAACATCGTCTTACTATCGTGTACAATGCCTGAAATGCCTCCAAAAGAAAGAATGTCAGTATTGCCAGTAGCAAAACCATTCCCATCAGGACCGTTGAAGGTATTACCCCCACTACAACACGATACGGTTCCCGTCACCTGCGAGAACGTAAGAATCTGGTCAGGACCCGTAGTAAAGGAAAAGAGCGAAGGGAGGATGCCGCCACCGCCTCCACCTGGCGCTGGTGGTGTAGCAGTCCAGCCCCAAAGATATTGGCCCTGGCGTCGACAGTCAGCGTCACTGCCTGACTATCTTTTCCTAGCATTCCTACGACGAAGACGAGCCCCAATCCGAAGATTCTGATACGCCGATGCACGATGTTGGTCTCCTTCTGGTTACAGGTGGCAAAATATTGTCGGTTATATGTGCACTTTTGGGGTATTTTTTTATCTAAATAACGGTGGAGGCGATCGGTCATTACACTCCCCACCAGGAAATTTCAAGAGGGGTAAGTGATATCCTCTAGGAGTCTGGAGACTTCTATTCGACGACAGGTAATACAGGTAGCGAGGGAAGTATCGCGAGATGAAGTGTGGGGAGGTGTAAGAGGAAGGAGTCTACAGATTCACACAACTGCCCTCTTTTAGCACTAAGAATGAAGCGATGCTATGAGGAGGAAAGCGAGACGGTCGAGCCACGTGGGCTCAACCGTGTGTCAGTCGCATTGCGCGGCTCTCACTCGTAGCGCGAGTGGATGGGTACGAACAACGAGCGCAGTGGCAGTATTGGCGACGGGCTCGCCGTCGACATGCAAACAGAGCGGTCTTTGTCCTGTAATCGTTGCCTGAGTGATGCGACGTGTCTCGACCCCAGGACTTTTGGTTATCGTACCGTTGAACAAGCGTCGCGCCTCCCAGAGCGTTTCTCTTACTGAACGCTTGGGGATGATCACGAGATCCAAGTGTCCATCACTGAGGTCTGCATTCGGAGCAATCATGGCTCCATTGCCATATTGTTGAGAGTTGGCGACAGCGATGAATAAGGAATGGCGATGAAGCGTTTCTCCGTTGATGATAATCGTATAGACGTCTGGCTCGTATGTCAGGAGTTCTCGCATCGCGATTGTGACATAGGACGAGAATCCTCGTCGTCCTTTTGGACGATTGTTAAACAGCGTCGTAACCTGAGCATCGAAGCCAACCCCTGCCGCGTTCAAGAATAACTGTCCGCCAATTTCTCCAGCATCAATAGTGCGGTCCTTGCCGTGGAGTGCGGTGTGAAACGCTTGCGTTGGATCGAATGGAATGTGTAGTTCGCGAGCGAGACCATTGCCTGAACCAGCTGGAATAAGCGCGAGAACAGTCGGACTCCATACCAGTGCGCGGCCCACTTCGTTCATGGTGCCATCACCGCCCCATGCGAGTACAAGCGTCGTGTGTCGCTCAACTGCCTCGCGGGCAATTGTGTACGCATGTCCGGCCCGCTCGGTGACCCGTACGTCGCACTCTATGCCTGCAGCGGAAAGGATGGCCGTTGCGAATTGTGCGCGTTGGCGCGCGACTGCTGGACTACTCCCGGTGCCAGAAATGGGGTTGATGATGACGACAACCCGCATAGGAGACGACACGCCTATGTATCCTGCTCTGCAATAGGAAGGGAAAAGAAGAAGGTACTTCCGCTTCCCAGGGTGCTTTCCACCCATACTTGCCCTTGATGCGCGTTGATGATCTCTCGCACCAAAGCCAGCCCGAGCCCGGTTCCGCCAATGTTGCGAGTATCGGAGTTGTCGACACGGAAGAACTTGGTAAAGAGCTTGGGGACGGCTTCTAGGGGAATCCCAACGCCGTGATCTGCGACCCATACTGTCACTTGCGGTGCTTCTACTCGCGCTCCGACGACGATCTCACCTCCGTGAGGAGAGAACTTAATCGCGTTTGACAGTAAATTGCTCAGGACTTGCTGAAGGCGATTGGTGTCTGCTCGCACAGCGGGCAAGGCCGGTGCAATATCGAGCCGTAACGAATGGGTGCGCAGTTCTTTGGTGAAGAACTCGGATGTCTTCTGCAGGAGGGGCTCAAGGACGACCGGGGCGAACGTGTAGAAGGAATACCCTTCTTCACTCCGTTGGAGGTCGAGAAAATCATCGATCAACCGTGACAAGCGGAGCGACTCGTTATGAATGACTGAGAGGAGTTCTCGTTGTTTCTCAGGAGGGAACTCACGTTTCAGCATCAACTCCGTAAACCCTCGCAGGCTTGCTAATGGGGTGCGCAGTTCATGACTGACGGTCGAGATCAGTTCGTCCTTCATCTGATCGACCTTTTTCCGTTCGGTAATGTCTCGGTATATCGTGTGGACGCCGGTTGGGGTTCCGTGCGTATCAAAAATCGTCCGTACTCTCCCCTCGACCGTGACAATGCTTTTATCGCGTCGGACAAAATCCACCTCGACGGTGCTCGGAATCTCTTTGCCGGTATACCGCTGGAGGGTACGCCTTTTTATGACTTCTTGTGATTTTGGTGTGACAAGATCGAGGACGCGTTTGCCAATGATCTCTGCTGGAGAGTACCCCAGCACTTGCTCGACGCGGCGATTGATGCTGGTAATGATGCCATCAAGCGTGCTGGTACCAATCACGTCATTGGCATTCTCAAAAAGATCATGATACTGTTCTTCACTTTTTCGTAATGCTTCCTCAAAGCGCTTCCGTTCCTCGATCTCTGCTTGTAGCGCTTGATTCGCCTGTGTCAGTGCCGCGGTGCGTTCCTGGACGCGCTGTTCTAACTCCAGGCGAGCTTTTTGTAGGGCTTCTTCTGCCTGTTTGCGGGTCGTAATGTCATGCGCGAGCGCAACCCGTGCAGGGCGACCGGAAAAGGGAATGTCGTGCGAGGTGATTTCAACATCAATGAGCGTTCCGTCTTTTTTGCAGTGCTGCCACACTCTCGTGGTGATGCCACGCGAGGCAATTTGCTCGATGTGTTTCTCAACCGCTTGTACCTGCCCTGGCGGATGAATCTCGCGGACGGTCATCGCAAGAAATTCATCCCGCGTATAGCCGTAGTGCTCGATCGCAGCGTCATTCACCGCTAGGACTGCGAGTGTCTCGGCATCAATGACCCACATCGGATGTGGGTTCTGATCAAATAAGAGGCGGTACTGACCCTCTGACGTACGCAACTGCTCTTCGTCCCGTTTCCGTGCGGTAATGTCTTGGACTGTGCCTTCATAATAGAGCGGAGTGCCGTGTTGGTCTCGGACGAGCCGGGCAGTCTCGGAAATCCAAATTCGCTCACGAGTTTTGTGTCGATACACTTCAGATTCGAACTCGGTCACGGTCCCGTGTTCTGCCAAAATGCGCTGAAATTCGTTGCGTCGGTTCGGATCGACGTACCACTCCCCCGCAATATCGTTTACTGCTAGGAGCATCTCCGCTTCACTCTCATAACCATTTAATCTCACAAGAGTAGGGTTGGCACGAAGTTGATGGCCATCAAGGCTTGACCGATAAATGCCTTCAACCGCATTCTCAAATAACGCGCGATACTCACGCTCAGCTGCCCGTGCTACGCCCTCTGCTCGTTTTCGTTCTGCGATCTCAGCGCGCAACGCCGCGTTCGCTTGCGCCAAGTCTGCCGTGCGTTCTTGGATGCGTTGTTCTAATTCCGCGTGCGCTTGTCGTAAGGTTTCCTCGACCTGCTTTCGCTCGGTGATATCACGATAAATACCAAGAATCCCGACGATCGTACCTTGTGTGTCGCGCAGGAAACGGGTGCGCGCCTCAACTGCTACAGTACGGCTGTTGGGGCGGAGGAGTTCGAGTTCGAAGGTCGAAGGGAGCGGTTCGCCAGCGAGGGCTCGCTCAATACGTTCCTGAGCAAACAGCGCTGACACGGGCGTCAGAAATTGAGTAAACGAGCGACCAATAAGCTGTTCCCGCGGCAAACCGGCAAGGCGCTCGGCACTACGGTTGACACTCGTCAGCGTGCCATCCAAGGCGATAAAAGCTATCGCATCGTTCGCATTCTCAAAGATCGTGCGGTAATGTTCTTCAGTCTGAGGGAGAGGCCTCGCTGGTGTTTTTTCCGGTACGTCGAAAGTCGGATGATCGTCCACTCCTCTCGGTGAGGTGCTCCTGTAACTCTCGCCCATACGTTCTTCTTTCTCCCTATCCCCTCCGGAGAACTCAACTGATCGGCTTCTCTTATCACTTCGCTGCGAAAGATAGGGAAGTTCCCCCCAGATCTTCTTTCTTCTTATCACTATTCAACATGGTAAGACAAACTATCCATGCGCCCAGTGTTATCGACAACAACAAGCCGGTGTGTACCCAGGCGGAGGGGAAGAAGGAGTTTTGTCTCAGGGGAACCAGTACGGATCAACGCACCGTCCTCATACCAATAGAGGTACCGAGCAGAGGCTCCTCCCTCAACGCGGAGAGCGATTTGCTGATACTCGTGTGGCGTATCGCGACGCAAATGATACGGCGTGGTGGCATTAGGAGAAACGATTTTGAGAGGTTCGTTGGCGGGGATATCACTACAGAGCGAGTGGAGAGGGGGAAAGGACGGAACGGGTAATCCTTGGGCTTGGCGCCACGCTAACAACTCTGCGGGATAGGTTGTAATGACCGTCGCGCGGTGGGGACGCTGCGCAAGACATGCACCCGCAAGCCGTTCGCCGGTTTCGCTGTCGACGAAAATACGACGATGATACGAGCAGAAGGAGAGTTTTGAGCGCCCAGATAATGAAGTGACTGCATCAGTGAGCGGACAGTACGGGCCAGCGAGTTCATGGCTATGGGCGCAGATACGCACTTCTCCCAGTTGTAAATTTTCTGGACGTGGCAGTTGGGCTGTGCCCCCTTCAATCACACGAAATAAATCGAAAAGGAGGGGCGCTGCATGTTCAGCACCGGAAAGCCCTTTCTGCCCTCGACCATTCACGTTGCCAACCCACACCCCAATAGTGTAGCGGGCAGAAAACCCAAGACTCCACGCATCACGGTGGCCATACGACGTGCCGGTCTTCCACGCGACGACTGGCACCTCACGTGTCAGGTGCCACGCGCGAGGAAGGTCAGGGCGTTGGAGGCCTGTCAATGTTCTCGTCACCAGGTGTGCAGACTCCGGCGAGAAAAGGTGTTCATGGCTTGCGCTGTTCCCCGATGGATTTGTCGTGATCCGAATTGGTTGATGCATTCCCCCTGCTGCGAGTGTCGCGTACAGATTGGTAAGATCCAGCAACGTCACCTCGCCACTGCCCAAAATAAGTGGCAAGCCATACGTCGTTGCTGGGCGATCAAGTGTTGCCAATCCGCCGCGCTGCAAAAGCGTGTGGAATGTTGGGAGCCCGATCTGCGCGAGCAAGCGCACCGCCGGAGCGTTCAACGAACGCACCAACGCTTCACGGACCGTGACTAATCCGCTGTATTGGCCATCGTAATTTTCAGGGACATAGCCAGCAAAATCCGTTGGTACGTCGACCAAATAGGTATCCGGGAGAATCAGGCCGAGATCCATTGCCATCGCATATAAGAACGGCTTCAACGTAGAGCCCGGCGAACGACGAGCAGTGGCGGCATTGACCTGCCCTTGAGTTGCTATCGCAAAGAAATCTGGCGACCCGACCAGGGCGCGTACGGAACGGCTGTCGTTTTCAATCACTACTACAGCAGCACTACCGATGCCGCGCTCGCGTAACCCAGCGATGCGGGTTGCAACCTGCGTTTCCGCTATCTGTTGCACGCGTCGATCAAGTGTCGTAACGATCTGCGGTTCGCGAGAGAAACGATCAATAACTATTTGACTGAAGTGTGGAGCGACAAAGGGAGGTTGCCAGGTCGGAACTTTGACGGGATGTTGGCGGGCACCGGTGATCTCCGCTGCCGTGAAGACTCCGGAGCGTTGGAGTTGCGCCAAGGTGCGGTTTCTCACCGCCAGTGCGGTATGCGGATTTCGTACTGGATTGTAGGCGTTGGGTGCACGTGGTAACACCGCGAGCAGTGCTACCTCACCAAGAGAGAGTTGCTGTGGTGTTTTGTCAAAATAGACTGTGCTGGCTGCACCGATGCCTTCGATATTATCGCCGTACGGGGTGAGGTTAACATAGAGTTCAAGCAGTTCGTTTTTCGTGAAGCGTCGTTCAAGTTGTAAGGCGCGAAAGAGCTCTTGGCCTTTTGCCCAGAGCGTTCTGGGTTTGGGTTCTGCTAAGCGCGCAATTTGCATGGTGATTGTCGAAGCGCCGGAGACAATGCGACTATGTCGTAGATTGGCCCAGAGGGCACGACCGATTGCGAACGGGTTGACACCGGGGTGGGAATGGAACCACCGGTCCTCCGAAGCAATCAGAGTTTTGAGAAAAACCGGTGCAACTTCACTGAGAGTCACTGGAATACGGAACTGTTCGTCAGGGGGAAGAAAAATACGTAATGGCACCCCTTCGTGGTCGGTGACGACTGTTGCTGGTTGACGGTGAAGTGTGGCAAAGGGAAACGGAAACCACCAGTCGAGCAGGACGAAGGTCAGCCACGGCCCGAGGATCACACATAGTCCGAGCCCGATCGCACGGCGAAATCGACAATACTGTGGAGCTTTGCTAGCGTTCAACATATGCGACGGCGATCTCCAATCGGACTAAGCATCTTTGTCGCGGTACTGTATGGAAGCGTTTCCTATGCATTTGCTGAATCCGCGGAAGAACGAATCGCCAGCATCCTTCTCCCGCTGATGTCCTTAAGCTTTCTTTTCCTGGTCCCTTTCGTGGTCGGTTTTCTTGCCGTGTATTGGAGTAATGCTGAAAACAAAGGCTCCTGGAGACATGGACTGGTTACCCCGCTCAAACCTTTGCTGTTCTTATTGCTCCTTGCTGTTGTCTTAGGAAAAGAAGGTGGCATTTGTATCGTCTTAGCGCTTCCTGTTCTTCTTCCGTCGGTGTGTTTAGGGGGACTCTGCGCAACCCTGATACTCCGGAGAAGACAGGCAGTAAATACCTTTCCGCCTCTTGTCGTCTCGATGGTCATTTTCCTCCCGTATATTGCAGCTCCCTTGGAAAACCAACTGTCTGTATCATCCGCTCTACGCGTAGTGAAAACTCAAATTGCGATCAACGCGACCCCGAGAACCGTCTGGCAGAACATTGAGCGAGTTCCCGCTATACAACCTGAAGAACAGGGGGTGAGCTTTGTACATATGATCGGCTTTCCACGACCAGTCGAGGCCACATTATCCCATCCAGGAGTTGGAGGGATCCGACATGCGACATTCGCTGGTGGGGTATTATTCATTGAAACCATTACTCATTGGGAGCCAGAGAAGGAACTGGTTTTCTCGATCAAAGCCGATACGGCTTCGATTCCACCGACGACGCTTGATCCACACGTGACCATTGGTGGGGAATACTTCGATGTCCTTGAAGGTCGATACTGGATCGAGCCGATTAAAGAACAACGAGTGATTCTCCATTTAGAGAGTACCCATCGCGTATCAACACGCTTCAATTTCTACTCCAGTTGGTGGACTGATTTCATTATGCGCGATATCCAGAACAATATCCTCAAGATCATTCGCACGCGGTGTGAAGCAGTGTAGCTCTACTGCACTGTTGCGTGTCCCTATAAGCCGCGCCTTTCTACTTCTTTACCTTCACCTCGATCGTTCCCCGTTCGCCGGTTGCGCGAATCGCTGGGTCATACATCGCCTCGGCCTGGACTGGCGGAAGTCGGAACGTACCAGGCGCGACTGCGCGCAAGAGCGCATACGCCGTGTGCCACTCTTTCTCGGCAAGATCAGTAAAGAGCAACACACGATCGTCGCGGATGTCTTGATGCGCGGGTTCAAGATTGGCATCCGTCACCCACGGCAGTGTCTCGGTCGATTTCAGGCGTGGATTCTCCACTTCCAATCCAGACGGTAGCAGATTCTGAATGACAACATTATCAAGCTTGCCGGAGAGACTGCGAACCTGGGTTTTTACGACGATGAGGTCTCCTTGTGACACCGCCGATGGGTCAAGTGCACTACCATCGCGCGTAAAGAAGGTGCGGTTCACTTCGAGTCCAGCTCTCTGGCGCAAACTTCGCATCTGTCGGAATCCCACGACTATGCAGAGCAAAGAACGCTGCACCCGGTTCGTAGCCCTCCTTCATGACAATGGTAATCACTCCATTTCCCTGAATATTTGGGAAGGTCACTGTCTTATTCGTAAAAGTGCCGATTGGTGCGTTGTCAACAAAGACGGTCCCCGCATACGGCTTCTTCTGTGCCTGTTGCGTAAAGAACTGTCCGAGCGCGACAAAAGCGACCGCACTTTCTTGAGTACTCCACTCGCCGCCAGCCTGAGCGTCGCGAGCAAGCCGTTGGACGAGTTTAGGCACTCGTGCATCGTGTGGTGTCGCATCGAGAAACGCAAGCAATAAGAGCGCACGGTTTCGCACAGTTGAATTGAAATTCTCTCCTGTCTGCCGTGTTGTTTGCTCGGCGTCTTCAAGTCCACGCGTCAATTCTTCAATGACTTTGGTATTACCCGTGGCAGCATAGGCTGCGCCGAGTAATGCGCGTGACTCCGGCCTGAGGGCATTGCGATGACGGTCGCGAACAAAGTCGAGCGTTCCGAGATCAGCTTTACTCGCACGCGCGAGCACGTACAACGCGTATGTCACACGTTGTAATTCCTCCTGATTTGGCGCTTCACTGGGTTTGCTATCCTTGGTAAGCGATTCGAGTGCACGATCATAAAGGAGGGTATCGACATGGTGCCCGGCTCGGCGCGCTTCGACCAAGAAATGCGTAGCGTAAATGCTGCCCCACGGGTGCATGGTGTCGCCGTCTGGCCACATCGAGAAGCCGCCACTCGATAACTGCATCGTCGCTAACCGAGGAATGCCTTCCTGGACAAACACGTCAGGATCGCTCTTGTTGAACAACTCAGGATCGAGTTCCTTCGCGAGGTCGCTGAAGTATACCAAAGGAAAAGCGCTCGATGTGGTTTGTTCAACGCAGCCATACGGATAATGCAGAAGATAACGCAACTTGCCAGTGAACTGGACTAACGGCAGTGGGCTCAGTCGAAGCTCGCGCTTCGTCGTTTCTGGCCGAAACGCATCGAGGCCCTCTGCAGCCAAGTCGAATGCTTTGTCCGTAATGCTTCCTGAACGCTCGATCGTTCGCGCTGGCAGATCCGCGCGCAGTGAGAACTCCCCAGTTGAGTGCGTTCTCTCGCCATTCCCTTCCGCGGTCAACAGCAAACGCACGTCTCCGGCACGATTACCGCTCTTGAGAGCAAAATAGATCGTTTGTTCTTTTCCATGCGTGACTGTCACTTTCTGTGTAGTATTCCCTTCGACTGTGACGAGCCCCTCGACGGCGAGTGTGACCGCGAAATCGCCATCTGTCCCCGTATCGTTCCGGACGGTGACGGGAATTAGCGCGGTTTCCTGGAATGAGAGGAAGCGAGGGTAGGTCGGCAACGACACAACCGGGTCACGCACTTTCGTCGTATGGGCGGCAGATCCAAACTGTTTGCCGTTGTGAGCCACCGCCATCACACGCAAGGCTCCTTGGAATTCCGGAACATCGAAGGTGACAGTGGCTTTGCCTTCGTGGTCCGCAGTGACCACCCCAGACCAGAAGGTGACTGGCTTGGTGCGACGAATGCTTTCTGTTCGCACCTGTGACTCCATAGCGTCTCCTTCAGCATCACCACCAGCAAGCGATTTTCCCTGGACGTTCACCTCTGGCAGGAGGAGCGAGAAAATATCGAACGCACGAACCCCCAACGCCAACTTGCGATAAAAGTAGGAAAACGGATCGGCGGTTTGCTGCGCAATCAGTTGCAGAATCCCTTCGTCAACCATAGCAACGGTTACATCAGCGCCAGGACTCGCAGTGACATTGACTGACAGTGGAGAAAAGGGACGGACTTCGGTTGGTGCAGCAATGTCGATTTTGAGACGATTGCTCGTCTGGTCCACATTCAATGGAATCGCGCCAAAGGCTCGCCCTGCAGTGCCTGGCTCTAGATCTTTTGCTGAACGAATCAGTGTTGCCGTGACGTAGGCATTGGGGCGATACTCAGCGACGAGAGGCACTTTGACAGTTGCGGTGTTACCTGAGAGATCATGAATCTGGGTGTGGGTAATACCGTCACGTTCAATTGTGACCAAGACTTTCCCCGCGAATGGGGCTTTGATCTGTACGGTGGCTTCTTCACCAGGTTGATATTCTGTCTTGTCGAGCCCTAATTCTAACCGCCCTGGTGTTTTGATAGCCCAGGGAGAATAGCCTGAGCCGCTGACGAAAAACTCGACTTGCGTGGATGCACCAGTATCAGTGTCGATGAGGGTGACTCGATACTCCCCAAATTCAGGCGGGGTGAAAGTAAACTGCCCACGAGCATTACCGGCGGTGAGAGTTTGACTATCGAGCAATACCGGTTCCCGTGTTGACTCGTAGCGGTAATTCCCAGCGTCGGTTCGACGGAGCACGGTGTGATAACGATCGCGAAATAACTCTGCACGCAGCGCTTTGGCCGTGACTTCGGTTCCGGTGGGTGTCACCGCGACATATTCAAGCGTAACCGGCTGGCGTGGTTCAGCATATCCGTCACCAATACGACGCACTCCCAAATAGTACGGATAAGGATGAATCGGAACGCGTTGTAACGCAGCGACACCACGTCCCCCTTGTTCCTGTACTCGTGCAGTGACAACTGCCGTGAGGGAGGAAGGAACGCGAAGCCCTGAAGGAACAGTTGCCGTGAAGATGTGACTCCCAGCTTCATTGAGCGTGCTTTCGCTAGTGAGCAACTCCTGGTCGGCAAACTTTCGTTCAGGGTCATGGAAGGTAAACTCCGTGTATCCTTTCGGTGCAAAGGTTGCAGGAGTGAGTCGCACGCGACTCTCCACTTTGAGGCCGGCGGCTGGTGGACCGAAGAGATAGGCACTGGTGACATCGTAGGCAAACTCTTCACCTGGACTGAATTCTGGCTTTTTGGCAGTAATGTCGACCCTAATGCGATCCGGAACAAACTCTTCCACCTGAAAGCGGTACTGTCCGATGACTTCCTCACCGGCAACTAACTCCAGGTTATGATGGCCAGTGCGAGCGTAAGATGGAATTGGTATGGCAAACGAGGCAATACCGTGATCGTTGAGTGTGAGCTTGAGCGTGTCGCGCGTGTTACCCTGCGGGTCGTTATGACGTAAAACCAGCGGCATAGTGGGTGGGGCTTGCAGGCTACGGTCGCGAACGACGGCGACACCGTTTACAGTCTCCCCAGGGCGATAGATATCTCGTTCACCGTACAGATACGCAGAATACCCTTCTTTGGAGAGGTCCGCGCCAGCGACATCAAAACTCGACGTGTCAATGGTTGTTTGATCGAGCAACAAGAAGCTGAAGTCGTTACCCCGCTCGACGGTGACCATGTACGGTGTCTGTTTCTCGAACGCTTTTGCCAGTCCGTGGACCCGCCAGAGTCCTTCGGCATTGGTTTGGCCTTCGGCAATGGTCTGGTTTTGGTTACTGATGAGGCGAACCGTTGCGCCATCGATAGCGGCCAGATTGGCAAACGATGACACCCACACGAGGAACTCATCTTTGCCGTGCTTTGCCACGATGCCTAAATCGGTCAGGAGGAGCCAGCGGGACGCGCCACGGGATGAGTCGGGGCGCACAACCCCGATACGATACAAACCAGGTGTTTCTTCTTTCACATAGTTATCAAGCCCTAATGGGGTAAGCACGCTTTTGTTGCGTTCTGCGCTCAGCGATAGGGTTTCAGTGACAAGCCGATCGCCGAATGCCTGCGAAACCGTCGAGTCATAATAGTTTTCGTCTTCGTATCCACCACTGCTACGATCGAAGAAGAAAAACAGATTGTTACGATAAATCCGGTCGATCGTGAGCTGTACCTCGTTCACATTGACCGTTTTGAGTGCAACGGTTCGCGCTCCGCTGGCAGATAAGAACATGCCCGGACTCTGAAACGTAATCGCCGGGTCGAGGTCAGGAACAGTGGTCGTGGCTTTGTATTCTTGTTGTAGCACTGCGTCATCAGTTGCCGGCAACCCTTGGGTAACAACGAGAGTGTACTCCTGGCCAGGAATGAGACCTCCGGTCAAAATCAATTCAGTCCCCTCTGCAGAGAGGCGATACTTGGTCGCAGGGCTCAGGCTGATGTATTTATCGACCACTGCCGGATTGACCGGTGAAGACAGGCGAAGGCGGATAGTAGAATCTGGCTCGCCCGCTTGTGCAGAGACACTCCAGATGTCCAGCTTCTCAAAAGAACCCAATGTGATCTTCTGCTCCCAATCCTTCGCTAATGTGACGCTGCCACCCTCGGGCGTGAGATTCGAGAGAATGATGAGCTGTAAGTCACGTGGAGTTTTCTGCTTTTCGATTGCTTTGCTACGAAAGCCAATCACATGACTGCGGTACGTTGTCTCCAGTTCGAGGGGAAGTGGGTCTTGCGCACCACGGAGCGGGTCGATGAGCCGGAGTTTAGGCGCCAACACTTCAGGATTGACCACGGTATTAAAACGGGCACTCCCACGGAGGATAACTTGGTGTTTGGCGTCGAGCACAGGTTCTTCGGTAATGTCGATGCGCTCGACAGTGAAGCGCTCAGTGTGTAACGTGAATTCACTCTTTCCTTTCAGCGTTTGACCTGTCTTGTGCAGTCGTTCCGGTATGAGGGCGATGTGATACTCGGTAGCCATCGCGAGGCGATCGGTCGCCTCGAAGCGCAAGACATTTGCCCCTTGCCACTTCCATGACCCACCCGTGTTTGGCTTGATAATGGCCGGGTCCTTCCCAAGGACCTCGCCGACCTGTCCTTCGCCTAATGGGTGATCAAAGATAATGTTGAGGCCTCGCTGGTTGGCTTGATCAATAGTGATGTCGAGGACCGCTACGGCTCCTTTCGCCGGTTTCCCTCGGACCGGCTGGCTCTCTCCAGAGTGGCGGGCTTGGAACAGAACAGTTGATAAAACGACAACGGCGACGGTGAGGGCGGCAATAGTCAAATTTTTCCAGTCACTGAGCCAGGAACCCATACGTGTACTCCTCGATGCAAGCAGGAAACATGAAAGGTGTTAACACAAAATGTGGGATGTGGGTGTGAACACTTCTTGCATCGTATACAAAAATGTTGAGGAGGGAAAATAGACAAGCGGCACACGCAGGGGGATAGTCAGGAAGAACCCGAAGTCAGACCACAGCATACCATTACCTGAAACAGGAGTGGCAGGTATTGCCTTCAGGTGACTCTTCGTTTCTTCCTCGGCGCAATAAAGGCAGATTCTGGTTGCCGATTGGCGATGGCAGACGCGATTTCTGGTTGCCCAAGTAACTCCCGAAGCAGAGCAGGTTTGGCAGAGACGACGAACGAGCCGAGATTGCGGAAGATATTACAATCTCCAACCGAGGTGCCGCACTGTTGTTCGACCCGTGAGAGCACTTCCTTCACGATGGTTTCGGTGTCTTCTAAATCGGACCACAGGAGATTGGCACAGCGACGCACACGCTGATAGAGCAAAGGTTGTGACATCTTTCGATCGAGCAACGAGGAGGTGCTGTGCCGAGACCAACGATAGTGGAGATTCCCCCCGAGGAGCAAGTCCGCAGGCGGGCTGAATTCCGTCGCGCCCGGTATGGAGACCTGCTCGCCCTGCATGTCCTGCTCCTGGGGCCGCTGGTCGGGCCCCGAGCGACATCGCGGCGGTGATCTTGTGTTCGCGCTCCAGCGGGTATCGCATTGGTCGCGCCTCCCGAGCCGGAACGTTCACCTGCGAGGAAGGCCGCGAGCGCGCCCTCCCGCAACGACGACTGCGGCTGCTCACGCCATCTCTGAAACGGTCGGTGCTAGCGCTGCTCAAAACGGCGCCGCGGGTGTGGGGAGGGTGTCGCACCCGGTGGAGCTGCGCCACCTTAGCCACATTGTCTGTGGTCTCGCAAACAGACCGGGCTCTTCCGGGAACTCCTGGACACGCTCGAGCGGACGCACCCGGTCCCGCTCTTCACGCAGCTCCCCGTCGTGGGCGCTAATGCGAAGCTGCATAAAGCCAAGAGCGTCCAACGAAGGATCATAGGTTTATGAGCCTCGTGAGCAATTTGGATCTCCTTTTTAACCCATGCAGACTGCAGCATTTCACTGGATAATAGAAAGGGGGCGAGGGGGGATTTTATCAGCCGAGGATTACCGACTCTGAATGGCAAAACTCATTAGCGTTACGAATACGTTGGGGGAAACGCATAGCAGAGTCTAACTGCTGTGTATCAGGGTGATAGTGCTTTCATGTCCTTACGATGGTCGAACGACTTGATCTCGGGTGTTGTGACGCAAGTTGAAGGCATGAAGGATATCGACGACTTGTTTGGCCGCGGCAAACGCGCTAACACAGTAAGAGGGGGTAAAAAAGACCTGTGAGTCGTCCCCGGAAAGTGAGCGCGCATGCGAGTGACTGTGCTCGGCGCTGGCGATGCATTTTGTAGTGGCGGTCGGCGTCATAGTGGGTACTTCGTTGAATCTGGAGAGGTTGGCTTCCTGCTGGATTGTGGGGCCACCACACTGTTAGGCTTAAAGGCCCTTGGAATTGCCGCCGAACGCATTGATTTTATCGCCATTAGCCATTTGCACGGCGATCACTTCGGTGGACTACCGTTTCTATTCCTCGAATATACGTATGAAAAGCTTCGGACCAAGCCGTTAGTGATTATTGGTCCACCTGGACTCGAAGAACGAGTCCTTGCGTTACACAGCACTATGTATCGCGAGCTTGCTGCGCGTGGGATCGCGTTTCCTCTCCAATTTGTCGAAGTAACCCCAGAGACTGCTGTAACATCTCATGGAGTGACCCTTCTCCCGTTTCGTGTTCCACACCAAGAGAAGGATATCTCCCTTGGATACCGCGTTGCAGTTGATGGCAAAGCGATTCTGTACTCGGGGGACTGTGGTTGGAATGACAGTCTGATAGCGCAGTCGCGAGGCATGGATTTGTTTATCTGTGAGTGTTGCTACTTTGGCACCGTGACGAACTTCCATGTCAGCTACCCGCAAATTGCCCAGGCGTATCAGCAGGGGCGACTGGGCTGTAAACGTTTGGTGCTCAGCCATATCGGGCGCGAAGTGTTGGAACGTATCAACGAAGTGACGATCGAATGTGCTCACGATGGATTGGTGATCGACGTGTAGGGTCAGATGTCAGCATGGAGATGACGTTCGATTCTGTCCATGAGGGTCTGAAGCACAGTCGCTATATTACGACTGTGAAGGTTGAAACTGCGATCTATCTGGCGCTGGTCTTAGAAAAGCCACTGCTTATTGAAGGTCCCGCCGGAGTGGGAAAAACAGAAGTCGCCAAAGTGTTGGCTGAGCTTCTGCAGACGGAACTGGTGCGTCTGCAATGCTACGAAGGACTCGACGAAGCGCGGGCGCTGTACGAATGGAATTATCAAAAACAACTGTTACGTATCCAGGCCGATACCGCGCAAGAGCAAGGCTGGGACGAGGTTTCGTCGCACATCTTCTCACGCGAATATTTGCTCGAACGCCCGCTGTTGCACGCGATCAGCGTGCCACGCAAAGTGGTGCTGCTGATCGATGAGATTGATAAAGCTGATGAAGAGTTCGAGGCGTTTCTGCTTGAAGTGTTGAGTGACTTTCAGGTGAGTGTGCCAGAATTGGGCACGATTCGCGCAGTACACCGACCAGTGGTGATTCTCACGTCGAATCGAGCGCGTGAGTTGTCTGAAGCGCTCAAACGACGATGCTTGCATTTGTACATCGATTTTCCTGGCTTTGAAGACGAAGCACGCATCATCGCGCTGAAGGTTCCTGATCTTGATGAAAGATTGCGACGTCAAGTTGCACGGTTTGTGAACGGGTTGCGTAAACTTGACCTCAAAAAATCTCCCAGCATTGCTGAAACGCTTGATTGGGCGCGAGCATTGGTCGCACTCGGTGTGAAAGAACTCGATGCACCAGGAATAAAACGTACCCTCAATCTGGTGTTGAAGCACGAAGAAGACATCCGCAAAGCTGAGGGCCGGGTAGGGGAGCTGTTGCGGACAAGTGGTTAAAGCGATTTGCGGAGCGAAGAATCCCTCAGAGAGACCTTTCGTTACACTCAGAGTGACAAGGTGTATCGGCCGATCTCTTGTGGTTGGATTGAGGTTTTGCTGACTGCTCACCTTCACACTCAGTGGAGCGTCAGTCCGCGCGTGGGGTCTTGGACGTACACGCCGAGCTGGAGTGAGCGCAGGACTTCGTCCCATACCGGTGTGTAACGTTCGGCATGTTCAGGCCAGAAGTCCATTGTGATGAAGGTTTGGATATTGGCCCCACGAGCAAAACACAAGCGGGAGAGTGCTTCACGCTTTTCCGCAGGATCGACGAAATAGATTTCGACCCAGGCGTACTCTAGGTCTGGTCTTTGCTTAGTATGGAATTCACTGTGAGTATAGGGCTTACGTGGGTCTTCTTTGATCGTGTGTTCCAGGAGTTGGGTTAACGGCAACTTGCTCCAGTCAACGCCAGGGGGAAGATGGATATATGAGGCTTCCAGGCGACAGTCGTCGTGTGGAGGTTTGCGATCATGAAACTGAAAGGAGTGCTGCTGCGGGTCAAGGAGCCACGCTTGAGGAATGTCAAACCGGACCGCGCCGCGACCGGCGACAAAGATGCGGTGGCCAGGTTTGGCTTTCCATCCATGATCGTCTTTCAGCTTGAGGACCTCTTTCTTCCATTTCGTCTTTGCCATAACGACGGCCCTCCTCCTGTGTATCGCTGGACCTGATGCTGGGAATGTATAAGGAAATTCTTTGTCTGCCCAGAGCATAACACTTGCTCTCGCGTGTCGTCTCTCGGTTGTCTCCGGTGTCAAAAAAATTTGCATCGGAAAGCTGCGTTGTCGTGCCAGTGCTTTGGAACTTGAGAAAATAGCGCTTACACTGTGGCATCGATCTTGCTCCTCTGATTTGCATTCGCGATTTGGAGGAGGAGTTCATGGCCCGATTTGGCGGGATCTATGCGATTCAGCTTTTTCCCGAGATTGATCCGCAGACGTTTGAAACGTTCATGATCAATGAGGTGTTTCCAGCTACGATCGAACTGTTTAGTAGCAGTGACCGTGAACAGTCTGGGATCGAGAGCCAACATCTCCTGAGGCTCGCAGAGACTTCGCGGACATATTTGTGGCTTATCAAATCGCGAGGGACGTTGACCATGCCTCGCTTTACGCATGTGTTTCACAGCATATACGGTACTGTGCATGAGCGGTTGAGCACGTTCGGTAACCGAATTTCAGCCGCGACGTTTGTGGTGGCAGGCAGGTTCGGCACTGGTTCACCCTATCTTTCTGTCGGTGCACAGGGCGAACGCCACTGCGATGACGAGAGAGAGCACGGAGAAAAAACCAGTGGTGATTTACTCCACTGATTCGATGACTCAACGGGAAGAGTGTCCTTCGACTTCGCTGCACTACGATCGGGACGAACGGAAAAATCACTGCTCATGCTGAGCGTAGCTGCGGAGCGGCGAAGTCGAAGCACGAGGACTCGCCCTTAACTGAACGCCATTACTCTCGAAGGTGAGCTATTGTCGATAACTCAGCCAGGTTCTGTATGCGATGGTAATGGGCCGCATCGGCCTCAGCTCCTCGTCGATCAATCAGAACCGGGAGAAGTCCGGTAGCGTGTGCTCCGACAATGTCGGCATGTATGCTATCGCCGACGTGGAGTGCCTCTTCGGCGTCGAGTCCAAGACAAGACAGTGCTTGAGTAAAAATCTCCCCGTCAGGTTTCGCTGCGCCTGCCCGCGTTGAGATGATAATCGGATCGAAGAACGGGGCAATGCCAAAGCCTTCGAGCAAGCCAAATAAGCGTGAGTCGAAGTTTGAGATCACGCCGAGTTTGAAGCCACGATCACGAAGCTCGACCAGCGTAGCCCTCGCCTCTGGGTACAGTTGCCACGCTTCAGTTTGGGCAAAGTAGGTAAAGAGTGCAGCGAAATATTCAGAGAAGCGAGGGAATGGTCCGAGTGGAGCAAAGACGTTCTGCACAACGTCTCGCCACCACTGTTTCTCTAAATCATCAAGCTGGTCTACCAGAGCACCAGGGAAAGCCATTGGCGGAGCCGTGGCAAAGCAACGCCGAAAGCCAGCTTCAAGGTCCGTCACTGATACCTCTTGCCCATGTGCTCGCGCGATCCGCGCGTAGATTTCACCTACTGATCCATTGACCGTGAACAACGTTCCGGCAGCATCGAAGAAGATGGCTTTGATTTGATGGAAAGACATAGAAGAAGAATAAATCGTAATGCGTAATCCGTAACCGCCCCAGGGAAGAAAACGTAATCCGTAATGCGTAATCCGTAACCACCACTGCTCCCTTTTTACGTTTTACGCCTTACGCTTTTCGAGTTACAAACCTTTCATAACGTCGTCCATCGCCGCCAGCAACGCTTCAATATCTCCCCGGCTTGTATAGTAGTGAATCGAAATACGCAGTCCACCTACTCCAGAGCAATATCTTACAGTTGGATAGATATGGTGCGTTTCGAGCGCTTGGGTCAATTGATGCACCCGTTCGGCATCAGGAAACGGTTCGCATGTTACGATACCAGAGCGGAGATGATGTGCAGTCGGTGTCCACACCTTGATCCTGCGTCGCTTCAGCTCGTCGATGAGAAAGTCGCCCAGAGCAAT
The DNA here is from genome assembly GCA_016874775.1 of Deltaproteobacteria bacterium. Classification (NCBI taxonomy): domain Bacteria; kingdom Pseudomonadati; phylum Myxococcota; class Myxococcia; species Deltaproteobacteria bacterium. The sequence continues at coordinate 12,728 of VGTJ01000024.1, read as the reverse complement.
AATATGTTCGGTGGCTGCATGACGGTCGAGACTGTTCACATACGCCAACGACTCAGCGAGCCCCGCTGTCCCAATCGTTTTGGGCATGCCATGAATCTCAAATCGTCGTGCATCGGCAGCTAATGGCAGCGAAAGAAACGGGGTCAGTTGCTGATCGCCCAGGTAGCGTACCCAACCTCCAGCTGGCTCAGCAAATGCAAACAGTCCATGCGCGAGTCCAGGCGTGAGCTTGTCTTGCGCCTTTTTGTTCACATAGAGAAGTCCCGCGCCAAACGGTGCATTGAGCCATTTCTGTGCACCGGCGGCCAGGAAATCGACTTGCAGCCCCGAGAGGTCAAGAGGAATCGCGCCAAGCTGCTGAATAGCATCGACAACCAGAAAGCAACCACGCTCCTGGGCAAGTTGGGAGAATGCGGCCATGTCCATACGCAGTCCGTTGATCCACTGCACTGAACTCACAAGGAGTACGCGTGTGCGTTTGTCGATCAGCTTCGCATAGTCGTCGACCGTGACAATGCCGTCATGATGGCGGACCACTCGCGTTTCTACACGCTGATGTTGCTGTGGATACGACGCGCTGACCGCCACCTGTGGGTATTCGAGATCACACAGCACGATGTTGTCACCTGCAGCGAACGGAATGGCGGCCAGGGCGATGTTCAGGCCCATGGTTGTGTCGTCAATAAAGGCAATTTCTTCTGGGGAAGCCTGAAGTAGGCGGGCAGCTTCTGTACGAGCTTTGACTGACGATTCACCAATAGCGCGATAATAGGCTTTATATCCCATTGCTGCCGGCCCTTGGCCGAGGAGAGTGGTGACCTGATGGACGGCATCAAGAGCCGTACGCGGTGGTAAACCGACACCGGCAGTGTTGAGATAGACTTGTTGGGTTATCCCAGGGAAATCAGCGCGGACAACTTCAATGTTAAACATGATCGCTCCTTCCCCCTCAGCCATCAGCGATCAGCTTTCAGCAAAACAGTATACTGTCATCAGTTATCAGTGTTCAGGCGAGAACAACAAGCTGCGCATTTTGACATTCTGCCTCGTGTCAGTCGTGAGGTAAACCTTTCTCTGTTTTTGCTCTGGCTGACAACTGAAAGCTGATCGCTGACGACTCTTCTAATGGTACATGACCTTTTCTTCAGATGAGCGAATCTCTTCAATGAGGCGTGTAATCGCCGTACGGACCTGCGTCTGGTTCTCGCGCAGACGGCGTTCAATTTCACGCAGTTTCTCGTAATCTTCACGCTTGCTGGCACGAAAGTAGTCCAATTGGATTCCTAACCGTTCAGAGAGCAGGCGATCGGTTCGTGCTAAGGACAATAACCGGGCACGTCCTTTTCCTAACTCGTCAGCAATAGTGAGAAGGCGACTGAGCAGGCCAGTATTGTAGTTTGCTACATCAGACAAAAGGTCTGGGTCTCGCCGCACCGGTCGCAGAAAGAAGGCATCGGCAAAGGCCTGCATGGCACCGACATGATCACCTTTTTCCAGCAACTCATCACCGCGCGCACAGCGGGTCCCACAGCGCTGGAAGGCTGCGCGCTCAAAGACGCCGCCAAACGATTGCGAGAAGGCCGCTGCAAGCAACCGCACGATATACACCCCGATAGCTACGGCAGCAACACAAAAGACGCTACCGAGCACCATCGTGATAAGAGAAGTTGGAGAAGTAATGGAAAACATCTCTCTGCCCAGGTCGTAAAGAAAGCATAGCACAAACCAACCAACAAGTCCCTTGCGCTGTCCGAGCGGGGGGCTATAGTGACGGCGGTGCTATGATTCCTTTACGTGACACGATTCCGTCGAGTTCCTTTCCTGTAGTGACCATTGGCCTAATTATTCTTAATACACTCATCTTTTTCTATCAAATCAGTTTAGGTCCGAGAGAAGAACAGTTCGTGTTGCATTACGGGTTTGTGCCCGCCGTCTACCTACACACCTCTCTTGCAGAACCGTTTAGTTTGCTTGCCCGCTTTGGGCCGATGTTTTCGTCGATGTTTCTGCATGGTGGTTGGCTCCATCTCATCGGCAACATGTGGACCTTGTGGATCTTCGGTGACAATGTGGAGGACCGCTTAGGCAAGGTGCGGTTATTGCTCTACTATATCGCTAGTGGTTTAGCGGCGGTGTATCTCCACTACTTGACGGAGCGGACCTCTGGGCTGCCAGTGATCGGGGCGAGTGGAGCGATCGCTGGAGTCATGGGTGGATACTTCGTGCTTTTCCCGCGTGCGCGGATTCTTACGCTCTTACCGATTTTTATTTTCATCCAGATCGTTACCATTCCGGCGGTTGTTTTCTTAGCGCTCTGGTTTCTCGGTCAGTTGCTCAGTGGTGTTGTTGCTACGTCCGTGCAAACGCATGGAGGGGTCGCCTGGTGGGCACATGTTGGCGGTTTTGTTGCTGGCGCTTTACTGATTCTCCCTCGTCGTCGCTCGTCGCCGCAACAATCTCCGTGGTCATCGGAGCACGTCACCTGATATTTGTCCTTTTGCTGGACATCACACGATTGGTACGAAAATATATGGACTCGACGAAATCCTATTTACTCTTCGTGTTGCTTTTTTTTCTTCTTGGATTGCCTAGACCGGTGCTCTTTGCGGCTGATCCTACTCCGCAGACTGCCGACGAACACGCCCGCTATGGAGCTGCGTTACTGAGCGAAGGAAGATGGGATGACGCGATCAAGTCCCTGACCACGGCGACACGAATCAATCCACAACATGCTGAGGCTACTGCCACATTAGGGATGGCGTACTATTTCAAAGGCGACCTTGAGTCAGCGATATCGACGTTTCAAACGGCCCTACGTCTTGCCCCAACTCGTATCGATGCTGCGCATGGATTAGGGTTAGCGTTGTACGAGAAAGGCGACCTTGACAAGACCATCTCCGCCTTTCGTGCGGCGGCGCAACTGAACCCCATCTCGAATTACAATCTTGGCAATGCGCTCGAACAGAAGGGCGATAAAACTGGCGCAGTTGAGGCGTACAAACGGTATCTCGCGGCATCGCCGAACGCACCTGAAGCGGCACTCCTTGACGAAGCGGTAAAGAAAGGAGTGTTTCCCACACCAGCAGGTGGAACCGTGAAAACGCATTTTCAGCGCGGTCAGGACCTCTTGGCTAAACAAGACGCAAAGGGAGCGATCATCGAATTTCTTGCCGCCCTACGACTCAAACCTAATCATGCTGAAGCCTGCAACGCTTTAGGGTCTGCCTTCCGCACTGCAGGTGACCTCGAACAAGCGATTGGCGCCTATAACATGGCCTTACAATTCGATGCCAAATTCTCCGGCGCCCTGAAGAATCTCGGGCAGGCGCTTGAAGAACAAGGCGACGTGGTTCAAGCCGTCGAAACCTATGGTCGGTATTTGCAGCTTGTTCCTAACGCTCCAGATGCTAGACAGATCCGAGAAAAGATGACGCAGCTACGGGCGACGAGGCCGTAGGGTGCAGTATTGAGGCATTGCGCGATTGAGTGATCGGATGATCGGGCCATTGAACGATTGAAAAAGTCTGTTCTTCAATGACCCGATAGCTCAATCACTCAATTTCCTTACAAGCTTTTCAACCGCTTCAACGCTCCTTCCATCTGATTGAGACCTTGCTCAAGATTCTTCATCGACGTGGCATAAGAGATTCGTACGTGTTCTGCAGAGCCGAAGCCTTCGCCAGCGACGAGGGCAACTTTCCCTTCTTGTAACAAGTAGAGAGAAAGATCCATCGCGGACGAGACTGTCTTGTCTTGCCATTTGGCACCAAAGTATGACGACACGCGCGGGAACACATAGAATGCACCTTCGGGTAACGTACAGGTAATGCCAGGTATCGCCCGTAGACGCTCGACGACATAGTTGCGCCGTTTGGCGAACTCTTTGGCCATGATACCCACAGGTTCTTGCGTTCCGGTCAGTGCAGCTACTGCTGCAGCTTGAGCAATCGAGGTCGGATTCGAGGTGCTCTGGCTTTGTAAGGTTTCAATCGCAGAAATCAGCTCCTTCGGACCAGCCGCGTAGCCTAAGCGCCAACCTGTCATCGCGTAGGTCTTCGAGACCGAGTTGGTAATCAGCACGCGATCGCGCAAATGTGGTTTCAACCCCAAAATATGCGGACACTTCGGTGAGTCGTAGAGAAACTTCTCATATACATCGTCGGAGATGACAAAAAGGTTGCTCTTTTCGACGACATCAGCAATCGCCTGTAACTCACTCTCAGTATAGGCTCCACCAGTTGGATTGGATGGGCTGTTGATTAGTAGCGCCTTGCTTTGTGGGGTAATCGCAGCTTGCAATTGCGCTGCAGTGATTTTGAAGCCGGTTTTCTCGTCGGTCATCAATAACTTCGGTGTTCCCCCCGTAAGGATGACCATATCAGAATAACTCACCCAATACGGCGCCGGAATCAGGACTTCATCGCCTTCACCGAACAGTGCGTGAAAGGCATTGAATAAGGTGTGTTTACCGCCACAGTTGGTGGTCACTTCCTGCATACTGTAAGTCAAGCCATTGTCACGCTGCAGCTTTGTGATGATCGCTTCTTTCAATTCTGCCGTGCCACCAACAGGCGTGTATTTCGTCTTGCCTTGCTTCAGCGCAGTGATCGCGGCTTCTTTGATATGCTCAGGCGTATCGAAGTCCGGTTCGCCAGCACCGAAGTCGATGACTTCGATGCCTTGGCGACGCAGGGCAGCGACCTGAACAGTCACCATTAGGGTAGGTGAGGGTTTAATCAGTTGTAAACGTTTTGCGAGTTGCATAGCTCTCCTCTACAAATGCGAAGGGGCACGGTGTGCCGTGCCCCTCCTGGTATGTTCTGACAGACACGGCAAATTTACGCTTAGGTCTTTTTGGCGAACTTCTCTTTGAGCCGTTTGACAACATGTGGCGGGACGAGACCATCGACGTTACCATCAAAGCTGGCAATCTCTTTGACCAGACGCGACGCGGTGTAAAAATGTGCGGCGCCGGTCATCAAGAAAATCGTTTCGATGTGTGGTTTCATCCGGCGGTTCATCAGTGCCATTTGAAACTCGTAATCAAAGTCCGAAACCGCTCGTAAACCACGAACAATGATCGTCGCGTTCTTCTTGTCGACATAGTCGACCAACAACCCATAAAAATTGTCGTATTCAATTCGTGTATCGACGTCTTTGAGTTCTTCGCGGAACATGTCGATCCGTTCTTGCGGAGTAAACAAAAAGTCAGATTTCTGTGGATTATAGACAACTGCAACAACCACCTCGTCAACCATCTGTAAACTGCGACGGATGATGTCGATATGGCCATATGTAGGAGGATCAAAGGATCCCGGATAAATTGCCCGACGTTTCACGCAGCCTCCTCAGTCTGCCGCTGATAAAAAGACACCCCGGTTGTGCCGTAACGGCGTCGGTCCGTCAAGAGCAATGGCGGATACGTATCTTTGCCAACTTCATGCTGGCTATGCTCGACGACGACCCATGCCTGTGGCTCAAGGATCGCGCTTTGCGCCAACGCCCGTAAAACCTTATCAACCCAGCCTTCGTCATAGGGAGGATCAAGAAACACGCCGCCAAAACGGAGCCCTTGCTCTTCGACAACCCGGATGCCTTTTTTGGCATAAGCACGAATCAACCGACCCTGACGACGAAAGTTGGTAAGCGCAAGATTTTCAAGAATCAGCCGCTGGGCATCTGGATTAGCGTCAACAAAAACAGCGGATTTGGCACCACGACTTAACGCTTCAATGCCGAGAGCACCGGTGCCAGCAAACAAGTCAAGAACCGCGATTCCTTCCAGTGTAAAGCGGCTGGTAATGATGTTGAAAATTGCTTCCCGGACTTGATCAGCCGTCGGGCGGATTTTGTGGCCTTTGGGAACTTTGAGTTGCAGGCCACCGGCGGTGCCGGAAATAATTCGCATATTGGGGGCTATGGGACTAAGGGGGAGGAATTGGTCAAGAATGAATGGGAGAGCGGGAGACTCTAAAAACGAAACGGAGAATGGGAGATAGGGAGAACCGGAGACCTCCCCACCCGTTTTTTGGCCCATTCACCCAGTCGCCCAGTCACCCATTCACCCATTCTGTATGGCTAATTCCTGTTAACGGAGAGTAAGAACTAAACGGTGAGTACGTGAATAGCGAGTGCCGCTGCCTCGCCGCGAATCATCCCGCCGCCATTTTCGGTGAGGCCGACTTTCGCGCCTTGGACTTGGCGTTTGCCAGCTTCGCCGCGCAGTTGCCAGAAGATTTCGGCGATCTGCGCAGTACCGGTAGCACCCACTGGATGACCTTTCGCCAGCAAACCGCCGCTCGGGTTTACCGGAATACGACCGCTGAGTAGAGTTGCGCCTTCATCAATCAGACGACCACCTTCACCATGCTGACAGAAGCCCAGTTCTTCGCAAATGATGAGTTCGGCAGGTGCTGATGCATCGTGTACTTCAGCAACATGAATGTCTTGTGGTCCGAGGCCAGCCACTTCATAGGCTTTGCGTGCGACGCGTTCATTAATTTCAGGGTCGCCAGTTTGACGGTCTCTGCCCGAGCCGAGCACTGACGCTTTAATATAGACCGGTTTGCTGGTGAACTGCCGCGCTTTGTCGGCACTGGTGAGTAGCACCGCTGCTGCACCATCGCCGATTGGTGAGCACATCATGCGGGTGAGTGGATCAGCAATCGTTGGTGAAGCGAGCACGTCTTCGTAGGTGCGTGGTGTTTGGAACTGCGCGTGCGGGTTGAGGCTGCCATTCGTGTGGTTCTTTGCCGCAATCTTCGCATAATGCTCTTTGGTCGTGCCGTACTTGCGCATATGGTCACGCGCGAACTCAGCATAGAAATCCATGAACATGCTGCGAGACTTGCCAGCGCCAGCACCCTCTCCACCTTCTGGCGTTGCGTTCTTCATCTGTTCCAACGTCTGTTGCATGAGTTCGACATCGATGGCGCTACCGATTGCTTCAAAAGAGCGTTGCTTGTCTGCATGAAAGAGTTTTTCCATCCCAACTGCGAGGACGGTATCGTACATGCCGGAGGCAATGTAGAGCCACGCGATATGAAAAGCTGTCGCCGCACTCGCGCAGGCATTTTCGGTGTTGATAACCGGAATTCCACCAATCCCCATCTCGTGCAGGACAACCTGGCCGCGAATGCACTCTTGTCCGGTAATCAGACCGGCCATGGCGTTGCCCACAGCGACAGCTTCAAGCGCAGTTTTACTGACACCCGAGGAGTTGAGAGCGCTTTCAATGGCCTCACGCGCGAGATCTTTCATACTGCGATCGATATGTTTGCCGAAGCGGGTCATGCCCGCGCCAATAACCGCGACCTCTCTCATGGTGGTGATCCTCCCGCGATAGATTAGGTCTCCTGATTAACCACATTCCCCCTTGTTGCGCAAGGTAAAGTTCGCCACTATGAAAGCCTCTATGAACTGCGTGTTGGTACCAGTCAAAGCCCTTGCCCAGGGAAAAACCCGCCTCTCAACGCTGCTTTCGCCTGAGGAACGTCACGCATTGTCACGCGCTATGTTAACCGACGTTGTGACAAATGCACGCCGGGCAATTGGCGTTGATCGCGTGGTTGTCGTGTCTTCTGACCCTTCTTTATTGGAACTTGCCCATCAGCTTGGGGCAGATCCGGTGGATGAGGGATCTCCACGTGGTCTCAATGGTGCGGTTGCGGTTGGGACCGAATTCTGTTTGCAACTTGGGGCGACCGCGGTTTTAGTGTTATTGGCGGATTTACCCCTTGTCATGGCGCAGGACGTCGAGCGCGTTTTTCAGCAGATTAGAGAAAAATCACAGATAGTGGTAGTTCCGTGCAAGGAAGGCGACGGAACGAATGCGTTATTACGTACTCCACCCGAAATAGTCCCGACACGGTTTGGGGGGCCAAGTTTAGAGGCTCACCGCAAGGTTGCCCACGAATACCATGTTGCTTGTCAGACGATTGAAATTCCGCGTATTGCCTTTGATGTCGATTCTAGTGAAGATCTGCGTTGGCTGGCATCGCAACCGCAGCTAACGCAGACCTTGCAGGTGTTGCAAGAATTTAGCGTGTTTGCTCAGGGAAAATCACAATAAGATCGAGGACACTCGGTCACGTCACTCTGTCTCCTGAAGCGTGAAGCAAATTTCTATCGCTGTGTTGTTCCCTGTGGCGGTTCTCGCGATAATCTCGAACTTGAATTCATCGCCGAGTTCGAGAATCTCTTCTGGTACTTCGAGCTGCGTCACTGTCGGTGGGAGATCGACCGAGATCTTCACGCCTTCACGTTCAACAAAGAATTGATAGCGAACGATTTCGACCGGTCCCTGTTTACCGATCGTCGGGTGCGATGTCGTCACCGGGTCCCAATCAATAATCACGGGTTCGCCCACGACGGGAAGGGAAGGCGCATCGCAGTTGATTGCTGCCGGAATGCCGTTCACGGTAATGTTTCCTACCGGAGCTGCCATGACATGACTCAGTGTCACGGCGCCTTCGATTTCCCCTCCCGTTAGGCTTAGCGCCTCAATCTCATAGACGCCCTCAGGAAAGCGGAGGAAAAACTCCGCAGGTGGTAGCTCGCTAAACCTGGGCTCTGCGCTCTCAAAAAATAGTTGGGTCAGCCCTTGTTTGATCAAGCGCCCGCCAGCACGCAAATTGAAAATCTTGCGTCCAGTTGGATCCTCGATTTCCAATCGGGAATACGCTCCACCATCGATCGATCCGTGAATACCAAGATCACCGTCAGTGTTATTGAGTTCAACATACAGTTCCGCTTCGGAAAATTCAGCCGCGTGAACCATCGGGGCAGCAATTGACAACAGACCAATTGCTACGACAAACAGCACGAGATATAGGTCATGTCCTTTGGGGTGCATACGTGTTCCTCCTGTTAATGTAGTGCAGACTTCCACTTGCTAAACGACGTCGCCTGAGAGAGTCTTCCGCAACTTTCAGGCCGCACTTCACCGTGCCGTTGTTGCGAGATTTTTTGCTGATACGAGGGCGGGCGCCTGCCGAAATCGGCAGGGCGCCTGCTGCTATCGGCAGGATTGAGAGGGGATTAACTAAGAGAACACGTGCGCACCTACACCATCAGTCGCAACCTAAGCCTTCGGCTAGGTAGTAATTCCCTCTCCCTCAGGGAGCAATGGTATTAAGTTAACGCCACTGTCATTGCGAGCGGAGCGAAGCAATCTCGGTTTTCGCCTCTGCTGGCCGTGAGATTGCTTCGTCGCCTACGGCTCCTCGCAATGACAGCCCTTCCTTAACTTAACGCCCTAGCCCTCAGGGAGAGGGCTAGGGTGAGGGGACGAAAAATAAAGGTTCTTGTCACTTGCTCCCCTCATCCTGACCTTCTCCCGGTGGGAGAAGGGACCCACACGCGGTGCGCAGTGCCTCAAAGACAGGGACAGTCTTTTAAGTTGTGACTGGTAACGCTCCACCGAAGGGACCACACTCAGAGTCCATGTTTCTTTAGCTTGGTCCACAAGGTACGTTCGCCGATACCAAGGAGCTTCGCGGCAGCAAGTTTGTTATCACCACTTGTGTGAAGCGCTTCGACGATCATTTGACGTTCGAGGTGAGCGAGCGCGGTGTCGAGATGCAGACTGGTGCGTGCCGGCCCAGGTTCTCCAGGCAAAAACGGGCGAATCAAAGACGCATCAACACTGTCGCTTTTGCAAAGGACGGCCGCGCGTTCCATCAGGTTACGTAGCTCTCGCACATTCCCTGGCCATCCGTAGCCCTGCAAGACGGAGGTTGTTGCTGGTGCAAGTCGGAGAGTCGGTTTGCCGAGGTCACGTGCGAATCCAGCAAGAAATGCGTCAGCCAACGCCGGAATATCTTCCGTGCGTTCGCGTAACGGTGGGAGCTTCACGTGAAAGACGTTGAGTCGAAAATACAAGTCCTCACGAAACTTTCCTTCGCGCATGGCCTGCTCAAGATCACGATTGGTTGACGAAACAATACGTACGTCGACAGTAACACGACGGTTGGTGCCAAGTGGCTCAATGACGCCTTCTTGCAGGACACGTAAGAGCTTCGCCTGTAATTGCACATCCATGTCGCCGATTTCATCAAGAAACAGGGTCCCTTCGTCAGCCGCCTGAAACTTGCCGACACGATCACTCTGTGCCCCGCTGAATGCTCCACGGACATGACCAAAGAGTTCACTTTCCAGGAGGTCTGCGGGAATAGCTGTGCAGTTCAAAGGAACGAAAAGTTTGTCCTTGCGCGGGCTCAGCTCGTGAATGGCACGCGCCACTAACTCCTTTCCGGTGCCCGTCTCTCCCGTGATCAGCACGGTGCTCCGTGTCGGTGCGACCTGCTGGATCAGGTCGAAGATCGGCAGCATCGTTGGTGCGCTCCCAATCATCTCACCAAATCGCTGTGTTCCTTTTGCTTGTTCACGCAGAAAGCGATGCTCAAGGCGAGTACGAGAGTGATCGAGCGCACGGCGTACGATCAGTTCAAGTGCATCAACGTCGAATGGCTTCTGCAGATAGTCCACTGCACCGAGCTTCATTGCTTCCACCGCGGTTGCCACAGTGCCGTAGGCAGTCAGGATGATGACCGGAACGTCGGTATCGATCGCGCGCAACTCTCGCAGGAATTCGATCCCATCTTTCCCTGGCATCTTCAGATCAGTAATCACCAGATCGCTACGTTCGGCGCGAAATGCGGCCAACGCTTCCTCAGCCCGCGAGACAGCCACACAAGCGAGGCCGATCTTCTGTGCGAGAATCTGCAACACCCGGCGTAACCTCGCATCGTCATCAACAACCAACAAGCGTTTCACGTGGTAACCTCCGCGACAGGAAGAGTGATGCGAAAAACGGTGCCCTGTCCCACTGCACTTTCAACAGCGACCCGACCACGATGCTCGTGGACAATGCGCTGCACCAAGGTGAGTCCCAGCCCGGCTCCGCCTTCACGACGAGTGAAGAACGGCTCAAACACATGGGCACGAACGTCTTCAGGCATCCCGGGCCCATCATCACGAATTTCAAAGCCTGCATAACCGCCGCGCGCCGGCAGTGGCGCAATGGCGATCGTGCCGCCCTCGGGGAGCACTTGTACGGCGTTGACGAGCAGGTTCAAGGCCACTTGGTAAATCAGTTCTGGGTCACAGTACACAATCGGGTCGGGCTCAAGCGGAGAACGCTGAAGAGTAATCTGTTTCTGGCGCGCTTGCACCTCAATGAAATCGGCGGCACGAAACAGAATCTGGCCCAATGGTGAGGGTTCTGCATGCATCTCACGCGGGCGGCCAAGCTCAAGCAGGGCCGAGACGATCCGTTCGATGCGATCGACCTCATCTTGCAGCAGTCGCAGGAGTTCGTGTGACTCCTCATCTTTCACTTCGAGCGACCTTTCCAAGAGCTGCGCTGAACTGCGCAACACGCCGAGCGGGGTGCGAACCTCGTGCGCGACCCCCGCCGCAAGTTCACCAACGAAAGAAAACTTTGCCGCATCGACTAGCTCATGCTCGGCTCGGGTGAGATCGCTTGCCATGCGGTTGAAGGCTTCGGTTAAGGTTCCGATCTCATCACGGGAACGTACCGGCACGGTCGACACTGGCCGTGCACCACGCCCAACCATCTCTGCCGCGTGTGTCAGTTCCGCGAGTGGGCGTGTCACTCGGCGGGCGGCAATGACCGCGACAGTGAGAGCGATCAATAACGTTACCCCGAGAGCTGTTGCTAACCGCGTTGCCATACGTTGCACCGGCGCAAAGGCGTTGGCGAGCGGTACAGCTACCACAACCGTCCAGGCAGGTAGGTCATCAGGGAGTTTCGCATGACCGACTAACATGTGCGCGGCAGAATCAATGTGACCGGTCGCGGTCGGCCCTTCGCTCTTCACTAGTCGGAGAGTCGCAGTGTCTCCCAACTGCCACCGTCCTCCTGAGCGCGGCGCGGCGCCAATGACGATGCCACGATCGTCTAGAATAAGCACATCAGCGGCGAGACTGACCGTCGCAAGGTTCTCGCGTAGACGCGAGAGCGCATCTATTTCTTGCTCACAGTCGAACAGGGCAACCAGACGGCCAACCTGCACCTGGGGCGATTCTGGATCTGGCACTGGTACCGTGAGGCGAATAAGGCCATTGACCGCATTGGTCGTGCGGAACGGTCCCTCGATCGTTTCTTGTGTAACCCCTCCGCCGGGCGTCAAGCGGTCATTCTCCCCAATCCAGGACGGGTTACTTGAAGCAACGACCCGGTTGCTACGGTCGAAGACCAACAGGTCAATACATGCCGGGCAGCCAAGCTTGGCAGAGATGAGAAATGAGGAGATCCGTTTGTCGAGATCAGCAATGCGAACCTCGCGCATAACGTCCTGAGCAGCAAACGATGCGAGTCGTTCGCGTTCAGAACGAAATGTGGAGGCCAGACGATCGGCACTATGGCGTGCTTCTTCAACCAGCTGTCGCCCAATGACCTGAGCTAAGGCGGCTCGACTGCTCGATAGCGTAATGGCCCCGTAGATGCCACCTGGGACGAGGACAAGTGCGGTGGCAAAGAAGAGGAGTTTCGTCCGTAGCGAATACACTGATGCCTGTTCTGTGTTCACATCGTTGGCTCCCGCTCATGGAACGTTTTCATGGATGGCAACGTATACAGGACTTACGCTTGAGGACCACAAGTATCATTTTAGGGATATGATTACCAAGAAGCAGTACGTCGAATATTTGGTGAGCACGCCGAAGAATTGCACCTGTACGTATCTGGCCGAGCATTTGGAAGA